>CP133187.1:900000-1012500 GCA_030913685.1 Oscillospiraceae bacterium MB24-C1
GTGATTCCACTGCCGCTTCGGCGCTCTTATCTAAAGAGCTTGCCGTATTAGTAGCAAGTTCCGAACCATTTTCAACTGCTCTAATCGTCTCTTCAATCAAAATGGTTGTGTTCTTTGCCGCCTCAGATGATTTTCCAGCAAGATTTCTGACTTCATCCGCCACGACCGCAAAACCTTTTCCGGCTTCACCTGCGCGCGCAGCTTCAACCGCAGCATTCAAAGCAAGAATGTTTGTCTGGAAGGCAATGTCATCAATAACTCTAATAATTTTAGAAATTTCAGATGACTTTACGGTTATTTGTTCCATCGCGGAAACCATATCCTTCATCTTAACATTACTGCTCTGCATTTCACTACCAGCAAACTCGGCTTTAACCTGTAGCACTTTTGAATTTTCTGCATTTTGCCTGATCTGCTCGGTGACCTCAGCAATAGACGCGGACAACTCTTGAATGGAACTGGCTTGTTCAGTGGCGCCTTGTGAAAGCGCTTGTGCTCCGCTTGCAACTTGATCTGCTCCGCTGTTAACCTGGTCTGCTGTTTGATCAATTTGCAACAATGTAGAATTAAGCCGCGTCAACAATGCCTGCATATTATCTTTTAACTTTTTAAATTGACCGACATATTCCTTCTGTGGTTCAATCGTTAAGTCTCCGTTTGCTACACTTAACAGCGCATCGGAAATTTCATCGATATATTCCTGATAATTTACCAATCTTTCTATGGTGAGATTAAAGGCCTTTGCAAGCTGCCCTATTTCATCTTTAGTCTTAATTGAAAGCGTTACATCAAAGTTGCCGTCGGCAATTTGCGCTGCCGCTGCCGTGACTTTTTTGATCGGTTTTGTAATGCCTACGCTGATAAAATAAGTGACTGCCCCGGCAAGCAACAATACAAAAATAAATAATGCAATAACCGTCTTTACTGTGGATTCTATCCCTGCACTGAGAATATTATTGATGGTCTCAATAGGTGTACCAACAAAATAGATGCCAATCACCTGATTACTGCCATCAAGAATCGGCGTGTAGCGTGTCATATAATGGGATCCCAGAATTTCAGCTTCCCCAAAATATACGTTGCCTTTTAATATTTCTTGGTAAACAGCAGCGTTTGTATCTAATTGGGTTCCAATTACTCTTTCGCCACTGCTATCCATAATATTTGTCAGTATTCTAACGTAATTGTCCCCATCTTTAGCAAAGACGGTTGCAACAAGATTCATATTTTGAGCTAATCTATCGATATACTCAAATCTTCCGTCAATACCTTGTCCGTTCTTATCAACTAATTTACCATTACTTTTAAGGCTCAATGAGCCAAATTGTTCATCGAGATAAGTTTGCAGCATGTTATTGGCACCAGCAAGTTCGTCATGAAATTGTGTCTGCATAATTTCATTTGTCATATTAAAGCTTGTTAAAAGCCCAAACGTTACGGTTAGCAAGGAAGAAACAGTAACCAAAATAAGTATAATTAGAATAAGTTTTGCTTTTAAACTTCTCATTGAGCGACACCTCGATCTTTCAAAATTTTTGTTACCATAACCCATAGACTAACTATCGTATGTTAGGTATCGAATTTTTTTATAACATATTTTGAAGAAATTTTCAATATTTTTTTCAAAATGTGATTAATTGCCCCAGGAAAAATACTATTATTTGACAAAATGGAAATATTTATAGTAATGTTTAAGAGCACTAACTATTATGACAGCTGGAGGATGCCCATGGACAAAAAGCAAGAAATACTAGATGTTACATATGATCTTTTTTCTGAAAAAGGATACAGCCTATCCATGTCTGAAATTTCGAAAGCGGTTAATATAAAAACACCATCACTTTATAGTCACTTTAAAAATAAAGATGAAATTATAGAGGTAACAATAAAAAAAGAAATTGAGCGGTGCTTCAATACTATTTATAAAAAAGAATCGGAACTGGCCAATAGTAGCTGTGAAGAAAACCTTAAATCGTTATTTTTTTTAGCAGTAAAATATTATAAAGACAACAGAAGAATGCGATTTTGGTGCCATATTTCTTTACTACAACATGAGCATCTCAAGAATATTAGCAGGCTACTGATTGAAAATAGGAATTCTTATCTAGCTAGCAGTGTAAGAAGTTGTTTTAAAAAGGGAATTGAGGACAAAGAGATTAGAGAGGATATAACGGACGGCGCAATCTATCTATATTTATCAATGATACAGGGCTTTTTGGAGGTTGCACAGTTTAATCTGAGCAATGACGCAATCGAAGACCAAGCAACAATGGTTTGGGACGCTTATTGGAACGGTATAAAGTTTCAAGGGTGACTCACCATTTAAATTACTCACGTATAAATAAAATCACCTTTCGCAAACACATGATTAAGCGATAAGAAAAGTCCGCCCTGACGTTCAATTGAACATCAGGGCATCAGCTTTTCTGTTTAAAAATGCTATATCAAAATACAACCTATAAACCGACGTAAGAACCAGTCAGCTAATTATTGATCATGAAGGATGATTACGCTTCTTGAACACCTGTTAATGCACAATACACATCGAGATATTTTTTCGCCGAATTTCCCCAAGAAAAATCGCGGCTCATGCCGTTGCGGCGCGCCGCCCGCCACATCTGCTTTTGATGATACAGCGATAAAGCCCGGCGCAGCGCGTCCAGCATATCCCAGACTTCATAAGACTGAAACGTGACGCCGTTGCCCTCCCTCGTTTCGGGGTTGAATGGTATCACCGTATCTTTCAGGCCACCCACAGCGTGAACGACCGGAACAGTACCGTAACGCATGGCGATCATCTGAGCTAATCCGCAGGGTTCCGAACGGGACGGCATGAAAAATACGTCGGCCCCGGCATATATCCGGGAGGCCAAGGTCGGAGAAAAGCCAATTGAACAGCCCACCTTGTCGCTGACTCTAGCGCTCCAGTCTTGTATCATGGCTTCAAATTCTGAATCGCCCGAGCCGAGCACAACCAACTGCATATCCATCGTGGATATCTCATCCATCGCTTCACGGATCAGGCCCAGCCCCTTCTGCGGCGTCAGTCGGGTGACCATGCCGATAAGCGGTACACCCGAAATCTGTGCCAGACCCAGCTCCTTTTGCAAAGCGCGTTTGTTAAGGGTCTTAAACCGCAACGTCTCTAGGTCATATCCACAGGTCAGGTTTTGATCGGTTTTAGGGTTAAATAGCTCGGTATCAATACCGTTGACAATGCCAACCAGCTTCTCGTTTCTAGCCTGTAAAATGTGATGCAACCCCGAGGAATAAAAGGGGTCAAGAATTTCCTTTGCATAGCTTTCGCTGACAGCAACAACTGTATCGGCACTTTCAATACCACCTTTTAAGATATTTAGGCAGCCATCATACATCAAGATGTCGCGAAAGGCCGCATCCAGCCCGAACACATCACCCAAAATATAGGGGTCGTATTTTCCCTGAAACTCAATGTTGTGAATAGAGATCACAGTGCGGGTACTTTCATACCCCTTTGTCTGTCGGTAGAATGCATTCAGATACAGGGGCACCAGTGCCGTGTGCCAGTCGTTTGCGTGAATCACGTCTGGGTAAAACCCGATGTGCGGCAAAACTTCGAGAACCGCTTTGGAAAAAAATGCAAAGCGCTCTGCATCATCGCGTTCACCATATACGGAGGAGCGTTTGAAATACTGCTCGTTATCCAGCAAATAATAAGTCACTCCGTTGTGTTCACCTTGAAAAATACCACAGTGACTTACCCGCCACCCTGAAGGCACTCCGATGCTGGTCACAAAGGTCAGCGTTTGGCGTAGCTGCTCCGGAATTTGTGCATACAGCGGCAGCACGACTCTGGCGTCCGCCCCCAATGCATTGAGGGCTGCGGGTAGTGAGCCCATTACATCGCCCAGACCGCCAACTTTGATAAATGGCAAAGCTTCGGCTGCCGCAAATAAAATCTTCTTCATCTTATTCCCCTCTCGTTTCAGCCAAATACATTGGTTAGATCACCGCGTTTTTTTCAACGACAAAGGGATAGCTTTCACCGCCGTTAAACGAATGGCCTGTCGTCACCTGTACGTCCTTATCAAGAATGGCGTTGGACAGAGTGGAATCCCCCTCCAGAATACAGCCCTGCATCACAATAGAGTTTCGCACGAGAACACCTTTTCCGATGCGAACATCGCGAAACAAGATGCTATTTTCAACCATACCGTCAATGTGGCAGCCGTCGGCAATCATACTGTTCGCTACGCGGCCGTATTCGCCGTACATGGTGGGAACCGTGTCTTTGATTTTGGTAAGGATATGTGTCTCGGAGTCCAACAGCTCCCTGCGGACATTGGCGTTAAGTAGGTCCATATTGGTACTGTAATAATCTTGAAGAGTGCGGATAGCGGAGAAATAACCTTGATATCGATAGGCATAAAACCGTTGATTCAAAAATTTCTTAGCAATATAATCGCGGTTAAGATCCGACCAGCCATAGGTGGCCCCCTGATCCACCAGATCGAGTAACACAGACTTATGCATAATAAAAATTTTTCGCAATAGCACAGCGGTTTCATTCTTGCTTCCCGTGTGGCATCGGGCGTCACATATGATGCCGTCCTCCCCCACCGAAACCTCCGTGTCGCCCTGACGTGGCTGACCCTCGTTGCAAACCACGGTCAAATCTGCGCCGGATTCGATGTGCTGCCTAAGCACCTGCCGAAGGTCGACCGTGCAGACCAGATTGGCATCGGCCACAATAGCGTATTCCGGCAGCAACCGGGTCAGGTAAGTATGAAAGCTGGAAAGTGCCTCAAACCGGTTCTGATAATGATAGCCTGATTCACTCATGAAAGGCGTAAGCAGCTTGAGTCCCCCATTTTTACGGCTTAAATCCCAGTCCTTTCCGGTTCCAAGATGGTCGGCAAGCGAGGAATAATGCTTACGGGCAACCACGGCGACTTCCGGTACCGAAGCGTGAACCAAATTGGATAACATAAAGTCGATCAACCTGTAACGCCCACCGAATGGCAACGAGCCCACCGTACGTTTTTTGGTTAGCACGCTGACGGTATCTTCTTTAAAAGAGTCACTGAACAAAATGCAAAAGGCGTTCATCATATCATCTCCTTTTTCTCCACAGCGGAAATCATTTGTTTTGGCAATACAACCTGACCACTTTTAATCACCGCACCCTGTCCCACAACGGCGATGCCCCATTCTTCGCGGTTGGGATAATCCTCGGGGGAAGCGCCGACAATCGCGCCATCCTCAACAACGACATCGTCCGCCAGAATAGCATAGCGCACCTTGGCATTTTTACCAATACGGACATTTTTCATCAACACAGAATATTCTACGCTGGCGCCCTCACCCACCTCTACACCAAAAAATAGCACGCTGTAATTAAGCTGACCGTTCATTTCGCAACCCTCGGTCAGCATAGAGTTGACTATTTGGGCTTCGCTGCCCACATATTGCGGCCGTGTAGACGCGTGTCGGGAATAAATGCGCCAGAGAGGGTCGCCCAAGTTCAGAGGAAGATTCGGGTTTAGAAGATCCATGTTGGCTTCCCACAATGACTCGATGGTGCCAACATCCTTCCAGTATCCCTGAAACGGATAGGCAAATACCCGCTCGTCGTTTTTGATCATCGCTGGAATGATGTTCTTGCCAAAATCCTTGGAGGAGGTTGTGTCTGCTTCGTCCTCGATCAGATAACGACGCAACTTCTCCCATGTAAAAATATAAATCCCCATTGAAGCCTTGGTGGATTTGGGTTGTTTAGGCTTTTCTTCAAACTCGTAGACCGAGAGATCTTCGCGGGTGTTCATGATGCCGAAGCGGCTTGCCTCTTCAATGGGTACATCCAGAACCGCAATTGTTATACCGGCGTCTTTTTCCTTGTGGAACGCGAGCATATTCCGGTAATCCATTTTGTAGATGTGATCGCCGGACAGCACCAACACATACTCCGGATGATACTGCTCAATAAAGTTAATATTCTGATAAATGGCATTGGCAGTTCCCGCGTACCATTGGCTTGCTTCGCCGGAAACATAGGGTGGCAGAATACTGACCCCTCCGTTGAGCCGATCTAAGTCCCAGGGCTGCCCATTGCCTATGTAGGTATTGAGCTCCAGCGGTTTATACTGGGTCAACACACCAACAGTATCAATTCCCGAATTCGAGCAGTTGGATAACGTGAAGTCAATAATTCGGTATTTCCCGCCAAAGGGTACGGCGGGTTTTGCCCTTTCCTTTGTCAGGATGTGGAGTCGATTCCCCTGACCGCCCGCAAGCAACATGGCGATCATTTCTTTTTTAGCAGCCATCGTATATATCATCCTTTCTGTTTGAGTGCTTGTGATTTGTGTCCAGCTTTTAAATTGACACCTTTTGATTTTAGCCCCGGCTTATAGAGAAAAATGGTGGAAAAGGCCGGAAGTGTCAGAGTGATATGCTGTTTAAATCCGTGGAGCCCGCCCTTTTGTGCCATACAGCGTCCATTCTGCAGGCCTGTGCCACCAAATTCTTTTCGGTCAGAAGAAAAAACTTCGGTGTAATAACCGCGATTTGGCACGCCAAGCTGATAATCCACATGGGTCAGTGCGGAGAAATTACAGACCACCAGCATCTTATTGCCAGCGTCATCTATGCGTATAAACGCGAGAACGTTGTTTTGGGCGTCGTCCAGACTGACCCACTTAAATCCTTCCCAAGAGTGGTCGTTTTGCCACAGCGTCGGCTGGCCGCGATAAAACAGATTGAGCTGCCTGACAAAATCCTGATGTTGCCGATGCTTGTCAAACTCAAGTAGGCACCAGTCCAGCTCGACATCCTCATCCCATTCCTTAAACTGGGCAAGCTCTGCGCCCATAAAAACCAGCTTTTTTCCTGGATGCCCATACATATAGCACAGATATGCCCGAAGATTTGCAAACTTGTCGTGATATTCCCCTGGGATTTTATCAACGAGCGTGCGTTTTCCGTGCACCACCTCGTCGTGGGAAAGTGGCAGCACATAATTTTCAGAAAAAGCATAGGTTAGAGGGAAGGTTAGCTTATTCTGCTCATATTGGCGAAAAAACGGATCGGTTGACATATAATACAGCGAATCGTTCATCCAGCCCATGTTCCACTTATAGTTAAAACCTAGGCCGCCCTTGTCTACCGGGCCAGTAACCATCGGCCACGAGGTGGATTCCTCGGCGATCATCATGATGCCTGGGAACTCAAGGAATGCTCTGGTATTTAATGCTTTGATGAATTCCACTGCCTCTAGATTGCCATTTCCGCCGAAGCGATTGGTCTTACACTCCCCCGCCTTGCGACCGTAATCCAGATACAGCATCGAAGCAACTGCGTCCACCCTCAGACCGTCCATATGATACTGTTCCAGCCAGTAGCAGGCGCTGGAAATCAGAAAGCTTCGCACCTCGTTTTTTCCATAATCAAAAATACGGGTGTTCCAATCGAGATGCTCACGCATCACCGGGTCAGCATATTCATAGCAACAGGTACCATCAAATTCATACAGGCCGTGCGCATCCTTGGGGAAATGCGCAGGTACCCAATCGAGTAGCACACCGATTCCCGCCTGATGGCAGGCATCCACAAACGCCATCAGTTCTTTGGGCGTCCCATAGCGGGAAGAGGGGGCAAAATAGCCCGTCACCTGATATCCCCATGATTTGTCATAAGGATATTCACTTATGGGCATCAACTCAATATGGGTGTAGCCCATATTTTTTATGTAGGGAATCAATTCTTCAGCTATTTTTGTATAATCCATGACATTGCCGTCGGGATACCTCCGCCAGGAACCGAGATGCAGCTCGTAGATATTCACCGGATCTTTATAAGGCGCCCGGCGCGATGCCATCCACGCCTCGTCATGCCACTCATAGCCCGAAAGTGTGTAGACCTTCGATGCGGTTCCGGGGCGGGTTTCACTGTGAAAAGCGTAAGGGTCGGCCTTCAAAAATGCCGCCCCCTGTTTGGGTACAATAACATATTTATAGGCGTCATACTGCTTGACACCGGGCACTACACATTCAAATACACCACCCGAAGTGACGCAGCGAGCCTGATGCATATCAGGTGCCCAGTCACAGAAATCCCCCGTCACGAAAACTTTTGTTGCGTTTGGTGCCCAAACACGAAACACACACTCGTTTTCTCCCAGATGAGCGCCCAAATATGCATAGCTTCGGTAATTGGTTCCCTCATGGAATAAATATTCCGCGAGGTTTGATTTTTTGCTGGTTCGCTTCATTTTTGCCACCCTCCCCGGGAACAATCATTTTCTTTGCCGTTTTTGAGATATGGCTCCCGACTACTTTTCATAAATTTTATATTCTTATTATATAAACTTAACAAAACAACATTTAACGCAAGAGGTTCTTTATGTAATATTTTACAATATATTCGTGAGAATTAAAAGAGCTTTTTTACTTTTTGGGAATGAGTTTTAGCGACAACTATTCTAATTTTAATATGGCAGCTACTCGAATGATTAGCGAGTGGTGGTATGGCTATTAAAAGACTGTCGCAACCTCTGTTTTCGGCTCGAGATGGCGTTAAAGGGCGACCAACAATTGAAAAAGACGGGAAATTATTGTATGATCAAAGCTAAACTTGCAGGAGGCTATTATGACCATTCAATTCGACTCTCGAAATGCGGATAGTAAAGCCCCCTTTGGCGCGGTCAAAACTGGCCAGCCTATCCATTTTTGTGTCCGTTGCGGGCACAATGATGCCGATGTGCGCATTATTGTGCGAAACGATGCCGACACTTTTGAGCAGCGTGTCGCGCTGTTACCTGCCGAAACTGACGCTGATGGGTTGACAGCATACCGCGGGACGATCACGCTTTATTCAGCGGATTTATATTTTTACCGCTTTGAAATCCGGACTCAAGAAACGCTTCTTTTCTGCGGCAAGAGCGATAGCCAACTGCAAACAGGAGACTGGCTGCCTGAGTGGCAGCTAACGGTTTACGAAGCCGATTTTACCACCCCTGACTGGATAAAAGGCGGGGTGATGTATCAGATTTTCCCCGACCGTTTTGCCCAAAGCAACACATTCACGCCTTTGCCCATTTCGGGTGAGAGAATCCGCCGGGAGGACTGGGGCGGTGTACCCCAGTCGGCTTTGGATACACCGAACTATGCCGCTAAGGACTTTTTTGGTGGTAGCCTGAAAGGTATCACCGAGCATCTCGATCATCTCGAGGCGCTTGGCGTCACTTTGTTATATTTAAACCCTATTTTCGAGGGTCCGGAAAATCACCGCTACGGCACGGGCGACTATTTCAACATCGACCCATGGCTAGGGCAAGAAGCAGATTTTACCGCGCTTTGCAAAGCCTGCGAATGCCGCGACATTCGGGTGATTCTCGATGGCGTTTTCAGCCACACCGGGGCGGATAGCCGCTATTTCAACCGTTTCGGTCATTATCCTGAGACTGGTGCATTCCAGAGCAAAGATTCGCCTTATTACAGTTGGTATCAATTTGCCGAGTGGCCCAATGACTATGCTTGCTGGTGGAACTTTCCCAATTTGCCGGAGGTGGCGGAGGAAAACGCCGATTATGTTCGTTTTATTACTGGAAAAAAGGGCGTTTTAGCCCACTGGCAGACAAGGGGCTGCAAAGGCTGGCGACTCGACGTCGCCGATGAACTGCCGGAAGGTTTTCTTGACCGGATTCGCGCTGCCGTCAAAGCAGCCGATCCCGACGCCTTCATTTTGGGCGAGGTCTGGGAAGATGCCTCCAATAAAATTAGTCAGGGGCACCGGCGGCACTATCTGTTGGGGCAGCAACTGGACAGCGTGATGAATTATCCCTTCCGCACTGCTATTATAGATTTTGCGTTAAGTGGAAATTCCGCCAAATTCCAAGATGAAATTCTAACGATTCTTGAAAATTATCCGCAGCCTGCTATTGATGCGGCTATGAATATGCTCTCGACCCACGACACGGTGCGCATCCTTAATGAATTGGGCGTAGTACAACCTGTAGAAAGAACACAAAAAGCCGGCCATATGCTCTCAAAAGAAGAATATGAAACCGGAAAGAACCGTCTGAAAATTGCCGCGTTTTTACAATTCACCCTCCCTGGCATCCCCAGTATCTATTATGGCGATGAGGTCGGGCTAACCGGTTTTGAGGACCCTTTTAACCGAAACTGCTACCCTTGGGGGCAGGAAGATTATGACCTGCTCTCTTTTTTTAAAACACTCTCAGCCTTTCGCAAAAGCCACCGGGACGACTTTTCGGCTGGATTTTCTCCGGTTTTGGAGAACTCGGGACTTTTCGCCTTCCGTCGCGGAAAAATACTGTGTATAACGCATTTTGGCGAAGAGCCACAGCCAATGACATTGGCAAAAGCGCCTATAATCTTATTTTCAGGTGGGGGAGTTGATCTGGAGGGAACGACGCTCCTGCTTAAAGCCCAAAGCTTTGTCGCATTGAAGATAACGGACTAACCAACCAAGGAAGTGCTATTGTTATTGACCTGAGCATAAACCCATAGGAAAGGAATGAGCAACATGTTTCATATCAGTGAAGAAATGCTGCGGGAAAACCTGATCACCAAGCTGGAAACCCATATGGCCAAGGGCGTGGAGGATGCAAACCCTCAGGACATGTATCAGGCCCTCTCACTGCTAGCCAAGGATTATATTATAAAGAACTGGCTGAGAACCAATAAGTACTATCGTCACCACGACGTTAAGCAGGTCTATTATTTCTCTCTTGAATTTTTACTGGGGAAGATGCTGCCCAAGCATCTGGATCGATTGGGTCTCACCGAAAAGGCTGAACAGGCGTTATCGGAACTCGGCTTCAATATCGAGGATATTTTGGCTTGCGAGCCAGATTACGGCCTTGGTAACGGCGGTTTAGGCCGCCTGGCCGCCTGTTTTATGGATTCATTGGCGTCCTGCTCCTTTGCAGGCCATGGCATCGGTATCCGCTATAAGTACGGTCTCTTCAAGCAGAAGATCGTCAACGGCTATCAGGTGGAGGAAGCGGACGACTGGCTGGAAACTGAAAACCCGTGGGAAATTGTCAAAACCTCTGACACGGTGGAGGTGCCGTTTTACGGCAATGTGCGGGAAGAGTACCACGATGGACGGATGTTCTTCATCCACGAGAATTACCAGACGGTTTTGGCCATCCCCTACGATATGCCTATGGTAGGATATGGAAACGGAGTTGTCAATACCCTACGTCTTTGGAGTGCCGAACCCAAGGACGGTGACTTTGACTTTCAACTTTTCAGCAAGGGCGACTATGCCAGCGCTGTGGCCTATCGCCAGTCGGTGCGCGCCATTTCAGATGTGCTCTATCCCGATGACTCCCAGTTTGACAATCGGGTACTCCGCTTAAAGCAGCAATATTTCTTTGTTTGCGCCGGAATATCCAGTATCCTAAACGATTATTGTAAAAAAGGGCACAGCATCATGGATCTGCCCCGCTTTATTTCCATTCACATCAACGACACCCACCCCGCTCTTGCGGTTCCGGAGCTGATGCGCGTGCTGCTGGACATTCACGGCCTGGACTGGGACACGGCGTGGAACATCACCCGCAACGTCATTTCTTATACCAACCATACCGTCATGCCTGAAGCACTGGAGGTTTGGCCCAAGGAAATATATCAAAGGCTTTTACCCCGAATCTATCAGATTACTCACGAAATCAACGAGCGTTTCTGTCATGAGCTGTGGCAGGTTTATCACTATGACCTTGACAAAATATCCCGCATGGCGGTGGAGGCCGACGGCTATATCAGGATGGCGCACATGGCCATTGTGGGAAGCCACAGCGTCAACGGCGTGGCTCAGGTGCATTCACAGTTGTTAAAAAGCCAACTTTTTGCCGATTTTTATCAAACTTATCCGGCACGGTTCAACAATAAAACCAATGGCATTACCCACCGTCGCTGGTTGATGACGGGAAATCCGCGCCTAACCGCGCTGCTTAATGACGCGGTTGGTCTTAACGTTGCGAAAACGCCCACCCATCTTGCTGAGATCACCAAGCAAGGGCTTGAGAAGGATGAGGGCTTTTTAAAGGCATTGGCTCATGTCAAAGCAGAAAACAAAGTAGAGTTTTCTGACTTTTTGAAAAAGGAACACGGCTTTTCGGTTGACCCTACCTTCCTGTTTGATTTTCAGGTGAAGCGAATTCACGCTTATAAGCGTCAGCTTTTAAACGCCCTCAAGATCTTAGATCGCTATTGGGCTATCAAGGAGGATGGGCGCACCGATTTTACGCCTACAGCGTTTTTCTTCGGCGGAAAAGCCGCGCCGGGTTATGCCTATGCCAAAAACGTCATCAAACTGATTCATTCCATCGCCGCACTGGTCAACAACGATCCCGCAGTTAGTTCCCTGATGCAGGTACTGTTTTTGGAAAACTATAATGTGTCACTGGCGCAGCGGATCTTCCCTGCCGCCGACATTAGCGAACAAATTTCCACCGCCGGCACCGAGGCTTCCGGCACCGGAAACATGAAATTTATGCTAAACGGTGCGTTGACTTTAGGTACCATGGACGGCGCCAATATTGAAATTGCTCAGGCTGTAGGGCCAGACAATATTTTCACCTTCGGCCTTTCAGTGGATGAAGTCATGCGCGCCCGGCAAGAAAACAGCTACCACAGCGCCGAAGTCTATGCCTCGAACCATCGTATTAAGCGGGTGTTGGATACGCTGACCAATAGAACTTTTGGCGACGCTTCTCCCGAAGAATTTCTCCCCATTTTTAATGCACTTGTCTTACAAAACGATTATTATTTTTATTTGGCAGACTTTGATTCTTATGTTAAAACAGCCGAAACAGCCGGTCGCATCTACCGTGAAGACCCTATGCACTGGCTTAAAATGTCTGCGGTCAATATTGCGCACGCAGGTCAGTTTTCAAGTGACGAAACGATCCGAGAGTATTCTAAAGATATCTGGAATATCCATCCAACCAAGTTGTAGCCTCCCTCAAGAGATAAACACGGGTATGCTGAATTTTCGGCATACCTGTTTTTAATATTCTCCTGTGTGCAGTCATGTGATATAATAGTAGTAATACAGCTATGACACATTGCCTTATCCGCCTGCTTTCATCTTGACAAGGCAACGGTCCTACCCCTCACAAAGATCATTGTATTAAGGACATAGTCACAGAAAATTAAATGAGGAAACGTCAATGTATAAAATATTAATTGTGGAAGATGATCCTGTCATTTCAAAAGAGGTCGCCCGCGGTTTGATCAAGTGGGGATATGAAGCAAAATCAGTCTTGGATTTTTCCGATGTCCTGACGGAGTTTATGAATTTTGATCCTCATCTGGTTCTACTGGACATCTCTCTTCCTTTTTACAACGGATATCATTGGTGCCAGGAAATCCGACGCATCTCAAAGGTTCCGGTTATGTTTCTTTCTTCCGCCTGTGAAAATATGAATATCATTATGGCCGTCAATATGGGCGGGGATGATTTTGTCGCCAAGCCTTTTGATATGGATATGCTGTTCGCAAAAATACAGGCGCTTTTGCGGCGGTCATACGCCTTTCAGCTTCATACTTCCGTTGTAGAACACAGGGGCGCTATATTGAACCTTTCCGACGGCACAATGATGTATAATGGGGAAAAGATTGAGCTGACTCGCAATGAATATCGAATGCTGCAACTGTTTTTTGAAAATAAAGGCACCACCGTTTCGCGAGAAGCCCTTATGAAGCGTCTATGGGAAAGCGATTGCTTTATAGATGATAATACCCTGACCGTCAATATTGCACGGCTTCGCAAAAAGTTGGAAGATGTAGGGCTGAGCAACTTTATCGGCACAAAAAAAGGGATTGGATATATTCTGGAGGACAGTTATGAGAAAACTTAATGGTGCAAGGTTGTTGCTCAAGTGGGTCGCTTGTCGCAGCGCATTTTTGCTGGCGGTAACTGGCGGGAGCCTTTTGTTTGTTGTTCTATCTCTGCTGTCACACATAGATGTACGTCCATCGTTATATGGAGCTGGCCTGTGCCTTTTTTTAACGTTACTCTGGAGCATCTATGATTTTATAAGATTTTTTCATAAGACCAATCAACTTGCCCATATGATAAATCATTTTCAGGTTGCCACGGGCCCACTTCCCGATCCGTCCGGCTACATCGAAGAACAGTACCAGCAGTTGATCCGGGAATTATATCATGACCGAGCGGCAAAAATATCAGAGACGGAAAAGATCAAGAGTGAGCGGGAAGATTACTATACGCTCTGGGTGCATCAGATTAAGACGCCCATTTCAGCGCTGAGGCTTCTGCTGCATTCGGATGAGCTACAAAATAATACTTTCGCCATGGAGCAGGAATTGTTTAAAATTGAGCAGTATGCAGAAATGGTACTTCAGTATCTGCGCTTGGAAAGTCTGTCTTGTGATCTCCTTTTAAGAGAATACGCCCTTTATGAGTTGGTCAAGCAAGCAGTGAAAAAATACGCCTATGCCTTTATTGGCAAAAAACTGTCCCTAACTTTGAAGGAATTTGAGTTTTCTGTCATAACGGACGAAAAATGGTTGAGTTTTGTGCTGGAACAGCTTTTATCAAACAGCGTAAAATATACTTTAAACGGTGGCGTTCAGGTTGGCATGGACCCTGAAAATGACCGCACACTTCTCATTTCGGATACAGGCATTGGCATAAAGGCGGAAGACCTGCCCCGCGTTTTCGACCGTGGCTTTACCGGTTATAATGGCCGTATGGATAAGGCGTCCACGGGGATTGGTCTGTATCTGAGCAAACGGGTGACAGATCGTTTAGGTGTGGCGCTTAGCGTCTCTTCCAAACTAAACGAAGGCACACAGTACCGAATTTATTTCCCGCTCATTGCAGACACCTTACAAAAATGAAAGATTCAACCTCAAATTGTAAGCTGAAGTTAAGGCTGCAATTTTTAAGCTTTGCTATACTTAACAACAGAACAGCAAAGGAGGAAATTGCACTTGGCACTTCTTGAAGTAAAAAACCTAAAAAAAATATACACAACACGTTTTGCCGGGAGCTCTGTACAGGCGCTGGATAACGTGAGCTTTTCTGTGGAAAATGGAGAGTATGTCGCCATCATGGGCGAATCTGGCTCGGGCAAGACAACTCTACTGAACCTTCTGGCGTCGCTTGATAAGCCGACCAGTGGCGAAATCTATCTGGAGGGCAAAGCCTTCTCAACGATTAGGCCGAAGGCGCTCTGCGCATTTCGCCGGGATAATCTGGGCTTTGTTTTTCAGGATTTTAACCTGTTGGACAGTTTTTCTTTGCAGGATAATATCGTGTTGCCGTTGGTGCTGCAGGGGGCGGACTACTCAGAAATGTCCCGGCGGCTGGCCTTGTTAGCAGAACAGTTAGGCATCGCAGATATCTTGCAGAAATATCCCTACGAGGTGTCCGGCGGGCAAAAACAGCGTGCTGCCGCAGCGCGCGCCCTGATCACCAACCCAAAACTGGTTCTGGCGGATGAACCTACTGGCGCACTGGATTCCAAGGCTGCTTTACAACTGCTGAATCTGTTTTCCGACATCAACCGACGGGGTCAGACCATCGTAATGGTCACCCATAGCGTTCAGGCCGCCAGCCACGCCAAACGCGTACTGTTTATTAAGGACGGAAACCTATTCAATCAAATTTATCGCGGTGAACAATCCTACGATGAAATGTTCCGCATGATTTCCGATACGCTGTCCATTCTTCAGGTGGGAGGCGGCAGCCATGCATAGAACCTGTATTCTTCCGCGGCTGGCTTATAACAGCATTAAAAAAAGTGTATCTTCTTATCTTCCGTACATTTTTGCTACGTCGTTTGCCGTTGCCGTCTTCTTCATTTTCAGTGCCATAGCCAAAAATGAGATGATAGAGAGGCTACCCCATGCAAGTTATCTTTCGGGGCTAATGCAGGTTGGCAAGGTGCTTTTGGGAATTGTTTTGGTTCCGTTCCTTTTTTATACCAACAGCTTCTTGATGAAACGACGCAAAAGAGAAATGGGTCTTTACAGCATTTTAGGGCTGGAAAAGCATCATATCGGCTTTATTATTAGCACAGAAACAGTGATGGTATATCTTGCTTCGGTCATTTTAGGCATCGTAACAGCGCTGGTTTTTTCTAAATTAATTTTTCTAATGCTGCTAAATATCACGAACCTCCCGGTAGAGGCGCAGTTTACGGCCAAGTCTTCCTGCTATATCCAAACAATTATTTTTTTTGGGAGTGTCTTTCTTCTAAATCTTGTCATCAATTTGATTCAGGTTTCACGGGCCAATCCTGCCGATCTATTTCAAAGCGCCCAACAGGGTGAAAAGCAGCCCAAGCGTCTGTGGCCTTCTACTTTATTGGGTGCTGCTGCTTTGGCTGGCGGCTATTACCTCGCGCTCAACTTCAAGCTAAGCAGTACTTTTATTTTGGTTGTTTTCGGTTCTATTTTGTTGGTTATACTTGGCACCTATTTCCTATTCGCTTCCGGCATTATTACTTCTTTGCGTCTTCTGAAAAAGAATCACCGCTATTACTATAATAAAAAGAACTTCGTGACGATATCCGGAATGCTTTACCGTATGCGTAAGAATGCGGCAAGCCTGTCTAATATATGCATATTTAGCACAATGGTTATCATCACACTGGTCTGCACGGTTTCTCTTTTCAAAGGGCTTGACAGCATTGCGGACTACCGTTATCCCCATGATGTGGATATCCGCTTTGTCGACGGGCAGTTTACGCAGCATGAAGCGCTTCGCGAAGTGATTTTGTCTGAGAGCGCGGCACAAAATGTTGCCGTTTCAGATTTAATCGGATTTGAATACATGAGCATGGGCCTAAAATTGCATGAAAATGCCTTTGTACCAGTGGAAAGCAAGAACGATTACAGCAAAATTTATACTATGCGCGTTCTGCGTCTGGAGGATTACAACCGCATTGAAAACACCGACGAAACATTAGAAAATGGCGAAGTTTTGTTTTTTTGTACAGGCGCCGACTATGGCGGCCGCAAACTTGCGATTGCAAACAAGACCTACAATATAAAAAAAGAACTTCAATCCTTACGTTTTGAAACAAAAGAGCCGAGATCGCTCCAGAGTATTTATTACTTGATTGTACCCAATAAAGAAGAGCAGGCGCAGCTTTTCCGCGCTATGAATCGCACAGAGGATCAGTGGATTTACACCGTCCGCTTTGACACGGCAGGCGACGAGGCAAGCCAAGAGCGTTTTGCTGGCAATATAAGTGATCGGGTGACACAGATGCCGGGGTTCAACCGGTTTGACAGCCGAATTGAAGGCGAAAAGCAGGATGCGGTAATTTTAGGCGGATTGCTTTTTCTCGGCGTTTTTTTCGGAGTTATCTTTATGGTCTGTATGGTCATGATCATGTACTACAAGCAGTTGTCCGAAGGGTTTGAAGATAAAACCAACTTTGATGTCATGCAACAAGTGGGGATGAGCCAGTCAGAGGTAAAGTCGACCATACGACGCCAAATATTAACGGTCTTCTTTCTGCCGCTGCTCATGGCGTTATTGCATACCGCTATAGCTCTGTCACCAATGGAAACAATGCTGAGTACACTGAACCTATTCAACCACAAGCTGATTGTTCTCAGTACGTTGGGCGTCTCTTTTGTGTTTGCTGTTGTTTATATTATAAGCTATCATATGACAGCGAAGGCCTATTACAGAATTGTACGTCGCTAATATGGCGTAAGAAACTGCCACCAGCTTTAATTAGCTGGTGGCAGTTTCTTATTTTATTCTTCTATTGCTCTGATCAGGTTGACCATTTCAATCGCGCCCACTGCGCATTCGAAGCCTTTGTTGCCAGCCTTCGTGCCAGCACGTTCAATAGCCTGCTCAATATTTTCTGTCGTGAGTACACCAAACATCACTGGAATTCCGCTGGCGAGTGACACCTGAGAGATGCCTTTTGACACTTCGTTACAGACATAATCATAATGCGTGGTGCTCCCACGGATGACGGCGCCGAGACAGATGACCGCGTCATATTTTTCGCTTTTCGCCATTTTGGAGGCAATAAGTGGAATTTCAAAAGCACCGGGAACCCACGCCACATCAATACTATCTTCTGATACGTCGTGACGTTTCAGACCATCCAATGCGCCAGAAAGCAACTTGGAAGAAATAAATTCGTTAAACCGCGTTGTAATAATGCCAACCTTAATTTTTTCTGGGACCAGTTTTCCTTCAAATACATTCATTGTAAAAACTCCTTTCAATAATCAAGCAGGTGCCCCATTTTAACCTGCTTCGTTTTCAGGTAAGACAGGTCATAGTCGGTAGCTTCCATCTGTATGGGAAGCCGTTCAATAATCTCCATACCGTAGTCGGAGAGTTGGTAGACTTTGTCCGGATTATTGGTCAAAAGCCGCAATGTCTTAGCACCCAAATGCCGGAGAATTTGCGCGCCGATAAAGTACTCTCTTAAATCACCCACAAACCCAAGTGCTTCGTTCGCTTCCAGCGTATCCATGCCCTGATCTTGCAATTCATAGGCCCGGAGTTTGTTAATCAACCCGATTCCGCGCCCTTCCTGCCGCATATAAAGCAAGATTCCGCGTCCCTCCTGTGCAATCTGTGCCATTGCAGCGGCAAACTGTTGCCCGCAGTCACAGCGGAGAGAACCAAAGGCGTCCCCAGTTAGGCATTCGGAGTGGACACGACACAGCAGATTCTGGCCATCACCGATATCTCCTTTGACCAGGGCGATGTGGTGTT
This sequence comes from Oscillospiraceae bacterium MB24-C1, assembly GCA_030913685.1. Classification (NCBI taxonomy): domain Bacteria; kingdom Bacillati; phylum Bacillota; class Clostridia; order Eubacteriales; family Oscillospiraceae; species Oscillospiraceae bacterium MB24-C1. Next base: position 918,739 of record CP133187.1, read on the forward strand.
CTCCGTTGAGCTTATTGACATAGCCATACGCCGTGAAGTCGCCGAATTTTGTCGGCATATTTGCAGCCGCTATACGCTCAACCAATTGATCATGTTTTTTGCGGTAATCCTGTAGGGCTTTTATTGTTATGAATTTTAAATCCCATTTGCTTGCCAGCGCCTTCAATTCGGACGTTCGCATCATCGTTCCGTCTTCCCGCATAATTTCACAGCACAAGCCGCATTCCTTCAATCCGGCAAGCCGCAGCAAATCCACGGTGGCCTCGGTATGTCCATCTCGTTCTAAAACGCCGTTTGGCTTTGCCATCAGCGGGAACATATGCCCGGGGCGGCGGAAGTCTTCCGGTTTCGCGTCCTCGCTAACACAAGCGCGGGCCGTCATGCCGCGTTCTTCCGCTGAGATGCCCGTTGTCGTGTTGATGTGATCGACCGAAACCGTGAACGCTGTTTCGTGATTATCGGTGTTGGTAGTCACCATTTGAGGAAACTTAAGCTTTTGACAAAGTGCAATGCTCATGGGCATACAAATCAGACCTTTGCCATGCACCGCCATGAAATTAACGTTTTCCGTTGTGGCAAATTCGGCGGCACAGATCAGGTCGCCCTCGTTTTCTCTGTCTTCATCGTCCGTTACCAACACTATTTTTCCTTGGCGCAAATCTTCAAGTGCTTCTTCTATCGTATTAAATGCAAACATGCTGATACCTCCTAAAATCCATAGCGGGAAAGAAATTCTTTTGAAATACCGCTCTGATGTGCCGATGCACCGAGCAGCTTCTCGACGTATTTACCAATACAATCGTTCTCTAGATTCACCGTATCCCCGACACGTCTTTCCCCAAGCGTCGTACTTTTTGCCGTGTGGGGAATCACCGATACGCTAAAATCGTGCGTCGATATTTTGGCAACGGTCAGGCTGATGCCATCAATGGCAATAGACCCCTTTTTGATCACATACCGCAAAATGACGGGGGCCGTTTTGATAGTATACCAAACCGCATTTTCATCTTTTTGCACACTGCGAATGACACCGGTTCCGTCGATATGTCCTGATACAATGTGCCCGCCAAACCGTCCGTTTAGCGGCATGGCACGTTCCAGATTGACCGTACTGTCGGCATTTAGGTTCCACAGGTTGGAGCGCGTCATGGTTTCGTGCATTACATCGGCGGAAAACGTATTATCTGACAGGGAGATGACCGTTAAGCACACACCGTTGACGGCAACACTGTCACCTAGCTTCAAGCCATCCAAAACCACTGACGCGCCGATTGTGACGACAGCGGAATGCCCCCCTTTTCTGACAGAACGGATGACCCCCGTTTCCTCTACGATTCCTGTGAACATGGGATCACCTCGCTTTCCAGCAAAATGTCGTCGCCCAGCCATGTCACTTGCGGCGGGGTAAGTCGGAACGCACATTCCGGGCTTTCCACGCCAAGACCTTCCACGGGGGATTTTGCTTCGGCTCCGCCGAACAGCTTAGGCGCGACATACGCCTGAAGCTTGTTGACAATGCCGCTTTGCAGCGCCGACCAGTTCAGCGTGCCGCCGCCTTCCAGCAAAACGCTGTCTATTCCCCTTTTTCCCAATGCGACCATAAGCGCCTGCAAGTCGATGTGTCTGCCCTTCGACGGGAGCGCCAACACCTCGCACCCCGCCTCTCGGTAAGGCCGGGCGCACGTCTCATCGGGACAGCAGGTGGCCATAATCGTGGGAATCTGCCCTGCTGTTTTTACCATCTGTGCTTCCAGCGGCGTTTGCAACCGAGAATCACAAATGATACGGACAGGATTTTTACTGCCTGGCAAACGGCAGGTTAGAAGAGGGTTGTCCATGAGAACAGTGCCGACTCCCACCATTATGCCGGAGTACCTATGTCGATCCTCCTGCACGCGCCCGCGGGCGGCTTCGCCCGTAATCCATTTCGACTCACCGGAACGCGCGGCGATCTTGCCATCCATTGTCATGGCGTATTTCATCACGACATAGGGCGTTTTTGTCTTAATAAAGTGGAAAAACACGTTGTTGAGCACCGTACAAGCCTCGCTCAATATACCTTCTGTGACTTCAATTCCTTTTTGGCGCAGAATCTGCATTCCCTTTCCGGCGACCATTGGGTTGGGGTCGAGTGATCCGACTACCACGCGTTTAATACCACTTTCGAGAATCGCATCCGTACATGGCGGCGTTTTTCCGTAATGGCAGCATGGCTCTAAAGTCACATACAGTGTCGCGCCTTGCGGTGATTCTGTGCAACTGGCCAGCGCGTTCCTCTCGGCGTGCAGGCCGCCGTGCCGCTGGTGATAGCCAGCACCGATCACTTTGCCATTTTTTATAACGACGGCTCCGACCATCGGGTTTGGGTTGACCCAGCCACACCCTTTTTTAGCGTATTCCAGCGCTAGTTCCATATAAATTTCATCATTCAACAACAACACTCCTAAAGAAAATTAACACCTGAAAGCATTAGAAACGCCTTCCAGGTGTTAAAATTTAGGTGCATTGCGAATACACTAAAGCCATCAGTCCCGGTCAAACCGGCCCTGACGGTATAGCAAAACATTGTCGAACGCTAATTCGACATCACATGCAATTCAACACATCTTCTTCCATCCAGACTATACTGTCGGTTTTGGAGTTTCACCAAATCCTGACTTGAACACAATGTCAAGTCCTGCGCGTGTGCGCTCGCGGACTATACCGCCGATCGGGAATTTCACCCTGCCCTGAAGACATTTTTGCTTATTCAGTTGTTTAATTTCATTATACGACTATTTTCAAATAAATCAATATCCTAAAATCTGTTTGCAAATTTCTGTTATTTTATGTTTGGGAATTCTCCAGAGGGTAATAAGAGGAATTTGCTTCGCCGGTGTCCGCGTTTTCCACAATCAGCAACTTTGACTGTGGCTGGGTGAGCACCGCATGCCACAAATTGCGGGGCACATTGTATAGCTTGCCGGGTTCCATGGGTAGCGCCTCAATTCCCGCCGGTACTTCCCCATATCCGGCCAGCAACAGCGCGGCGGGACCTTGCAGCAGCACAAAGACCTCGTCCGTCTGATGATGGCGCTCTAAAAAGGGAACCTTCCCCTTTTCCTGCGAAGGCTGGTGATTGAGAATGGCAACCCGCCATCCGTTAAAGAAAACCAAAGGAGAAAATCCACTCTCTTCATAGGCGTAAACTTCAACACCGAGCTGTTTCATCAATATAACCTCCCTGAATGACTCTCTTTACAACACCGACACTATTCCCCATAAAAAGGTGCTCTGTCTATGGCAACATTATAAAGACCTCCGCAGAAAATCGCAAGATTCGTGGTGAAATTAAATAAAAAACACACCCAAAACAGAAAAATATCCCCTTAAAACTCACAAATGAATGCGTTATAATAAATTTAGAGCTTGGGGCATTAAAGACGGGGGGATGAACGAATGAAGAAAACCATCGTCTCTATGAAGGGGATTTGCAAGAGCTTTCCCGGTGTAAAAGCGCTGGATCATGTCGATTTTGAGCTGCAAGCGGGTGAGGTAATGGCCCTGCTGGGCGAAAACGGGGCAGGAAAATCCACCCTGGTGAAAATTCTTAGCGGTGTTTACACCCGCGACGCAGGAGAATTGAACATTTTGGGCAATCCGTACGGTAACCTAACTCCAAAACAGGCGCAGGCTGCGGGGGTTGCTATTATCCACCAAGAGCTGAACATGTGTAGCCATCTTTCGGTGGCGGAAAATATATTTCTTGGACGAGAGCTGACCAAAAGCACGCTGCTGGCCAACACAGAAATGGAAGCAGAAGCAGAGCGAATTTTAAACGAACTGAAAATAGACATCTCACCCCAACAGGTGGTTGGGGAATTGACTATCTCACGGCAGCAGATGGTCGAGATAGCCAAAGCGCTTTCCACGAACGCCAAGATACTGGTAATGGATGAGCCCACCTCTTCCCTAACCTCCAGAGAGATTGGCGATTTGTTCCGTATTATTCGGACGCTTCGGGAAAAGGGCTGCGGTATTGTGTACATATCCCACCGGCTTGAAGAATTGCAGCATATTGTTGATCGGGTAACCATCATGCGGGACGGTCAATACATCACCACTATGAATTATGCCGACACCACCATTGACGAGATTATTACCCACATGGTGGGACGTGAGATCAAGGAGCAGTTCCCCCGTGTGAGCTGCCCAAAAGGGCAGGAGATTTTTGCGGTTAAAAACCTCAACGCCGGGCGAATGGTGCGGGACATTAGCTTCTCCCTGTATGAGGGGGAGGTGGTCGGTATCGCTGGTCTAATGGGGGCGGGTCGCACTGAAACCACCCGTGCCATCTTTGGTATCGACCCCAAAGAAGGCGGAGAAATTTATCTGGACGGAAAAGAAATTCAGATCAATTGCCCTGAAGATGCCATCAAGGCGGGCGTCGTGCTAGCGCCGGAGGACCGAAAAAAAGACGGACTGTGTACCAAACTAAGCATCCGGCATAATATTGCGCTACCAAATCTGGATTTGCTTTGTAATAAACTTGGTGTGATCGACCGAAAAAAAGAGGATGCACTCTGTGAAAGGGCGATTACCAGCCTTGCGGTTAAAACCACCGGCATTGAGGTGAATGCGGCCAATCTTTCAGGCGGCAACCAGCAGAAGGTGGTGGTGAGCAAGTGGCTGGTGCGTGACAGCCGGGTTGTCATCTTTGACGAACCGACCCGCGGTATTGATGTGGCGGCCAAAGTGGAGATTTACAACATTATCAATCAGCTCAAACAGCAGGGCATTGCAGTGATGATCGTATCGTCGGAAATCCCGGAAGTTATGGGGATATCAGACCGGATTTTGGTGATGTGTGACGGACGGATTACCGGTGAGGTTATGGCCCAACAGACCAATCAAAACGAAATTCTGACTCTTGCCACCCGCTTTGAAAACAAGGTGGCAGGTGCTGTTTGAGAAAGGGAGTAGGCAGGATGAAACAACAATCCGCTCTGATGCGTTTTTTTAAGATTAGGGGGATGGGTACCGCCCTGACCGCCTTTGCCGGACTCATCATCATTTATCTGGCGTTCGGTATTATCAACCCGACGGTGTTTTCCTTTCACAACATGATGAATCTGCTGCGTTCAATGTCCAAATATCTGCTGATCGGCATAGGGCAGAGTTATGTGCTCATTACCGGAAATATTGACCTTTCGATCGGCTCGGTGGTGGGCATGAGCGCCATGATTTCGGCTACGCTGATGACAAAAGGCGTGGCAGCGCCGATCGCCATTTTGATTACGATCATATGTTGCCTCCTCGTGGGGGTAGCAAACGGTATATTGGTGGGCAAATTTAAATTACCGCCCTTTATTGCAACGTTGGGCACCATGTTTGCAGCCCGCGGCGTCGCTTATATGGTAAACGGTAACCGGAATACCGACGCCATCGCCTCAGGCATTGGCAAAGAATCTGCAGATCAGCTGCAAAGCTTCTTTTATTACGGAAAAACCCTTGGTATTTACAATACCTTTTGGATCTCAATTTTATTGTTTGTGGTGTTTTTCTTCCTGCTGTCCAAAACCCGGACAGGGCGGCATATTTACGCCATAGGTTCCAATGTGGATGCGGCTAAGCTTTCGGGTGTAAACGTGGAAATCACCACGACAAAGACCTATTTGGTCAGCGCTTTTTGCTCCTGCGTGGTGGGTCTGATTCTCTGCGCACAGGCAGGCATGGGTAATATGGAAGCGGGCATGATGTACGAAATGTACGGCGTGGCGGCCGGCGTTATCGGCGGTATATCCCCCTTGGGCGGTACCGGAATTCTACTCGGTACATTGGCCGGCTCAGCCGTGTGGCAGACGCTGGAAAATGGCCTGAACATGATCGGTGCCCCTGTTGGCATACAGCGGATTGTCATTGGCGTGATTGTGACATTTTCGGTGCTGTTGGATGTGGTGCTGCGCCGTGGCAACTCGTTTAAAAAAAAGCTGCCAGAAAAAACAGCAGCAAAAGGTTAACAGCCCCGCAGAAAAACTGCGGTTGTTAATATTAAGCGCTGACTGAAAACAAATGAAACAGGCACTGTTTTGTCTCTGAAAAAAGCCGTCGGACACAGGCGGGCTACGCCCGAAGGAAAGATAGCACCGCCAGAAGCAAAGTAGATTGCTCGGTTTATGTGTTTTTAGTTCGTGTCTAGTATGAGATAAGTTAAATGAAGGAGGAATTGTTTTGAGTAAAAAGATCGTGGCAATTCTCTGCACGTTGGGTCTTGTAGCTTCGCTGATAGTCGGATGCAGCAGCGGCGCGCAGCCCAGCACCAGCCAAGTGGCGCAGCCCCAGAGCAGCAGTAGCGACAATAGTGACAGCAGCGGTGAAGGCACCGGCGATGTCAAGATTGCGTTAATTACCATGGATTCCATTGACCAGCACTGGGTTACCCTCAACGAAGGTGCACAAAAAGCGGCCTCCGAGCTGGGTGTGACGGTGCAGTTCCTCTCCCCCAACACCAAAGACGACGCGCAACAGATTGAATGCGTCAACAACGCGGTCGCGGGCGGGTACAACGCCATCATCGTGGCAGCCAACGGCCCGGACGCCATTTCTTCGGCGTTAAAGGAAGCAGCGGATGCCGGCCTAAAGATTGTCTATGTGGACTCCCCTGCTAACGTTGCAGCTGAGGCAACCTTCTCCACCGACAATAAAGCGGCGGGCAAAACCGCAGGCGAAGAGATGCTCAAGGCTTTGACGGCGGCGGGCGTCACCTCGGGCAAGATTGGCATTGTCAACGTCAACGCAGCTACCGACTCCTGCGTCAAGCGCGAAGATGGCTTCCGCTCGGCGTTTGAAGGCAAGGGCTTTGAAATTATGGAGACTCAGTACGGTGAGGGCGACGCGGCGAAATCCCAGTCCATTGCTGAAAACTACATCACACAGGGCGTTGTGGGCATTTTCGGTGCTAACGAAGGCTCCACCACTGGTGCGGGCAACGCTATCAAGGCAGCGGGCGACGGCAAAGTCATCGGCGTGGGCTTTGATAAGTCCGACGCTATCATGAACCTGATTGAAGATGGCCATCTCCTTTGTACCATGGCACAGAACCCCGACGTGATGGGTTACGAAGGCGTAAAGGCAGCGGTTGCATCCATCAAGGGTGAATCTCTGGGCGGTAAGGTGACCGATACCGGCGTTTCGGTTCTGATCAAGACGGGCGGTAGCGCAGTGTCCGCATCTACAACCGCCAGCAAGGACTGGAAGATTGCACTGATTACCATGGATTCCATTGACCAGCACTGGGTTACCCTCAACGAAGGTGCACAAAAAGCGGCCTCCGAGCTGGGTGTGACGGTACAGTTCCTCTCCCCAAACACCAAGGACGACGCACAGCAGATTGAATGCGTCAACAACGCGGTCGCGGGTGGGTACAACGCCATTATCGTGGCAGCCAACGGCCCAGATGCTATTTCTTCGGCATTGAAGGAAGCGGCAGGTGCCGGACTGAAGATTGTCTATGTAGACTCCCCTGCAAACGTTGCGGCTGAGGCAACCTTTTCCACCGACAACAAAGCGGCGGGCAAAACCGCGGGCGAAGAGATGCTCAAGGCTTTGACGGCGGCGGGCGTCACCTCGGGCAAGATTGGCATTGTCAACGTCAACGCAGCCACCGACTCCTGCGTCAAGCGCGAAGAGGGCTTCCGTTCGGCGTTTGAAGGCAAAGGCTTTGAAATTATGGAGACCCAGTACGGCGAGGGCGACGCGGCGAAATCCCAGTCCATCGCTGAAAACTACATCACACAGGGTGTTGTGGGCATTTTCGGCGCTAACGAAGGCTCCACCACCGGCGCGGGCAACGCAATCAAGGCAGCGGATGGCAAGGTTATCGGCGTGGGCTTTGACAAGTCCGACGCTATCATGAACCTGATTGCAGATGGACATCTGCTTTGTACTATGGCGCAGAACCCCGACGTAATGGGTTACGAAGGCGTCAAGGCAGCCGTTTCTGCTTTAGAGGGTGCAAGCCTGGGCGGCATCGTTACTGATACCGGCGTTTCAGTTCTGACTAAATAAAATCAATATCAAACCTGATGCATCGGCCAAAAATCTTGTCATCTCACCAGTAAACTTATAAGACGCCGGTTTTACGATCGGCGTCTTTTTCTTGAAAGGCCCTATTCAATGTGCTATTATCACTAATAGAAATATCGGAGGACTGCCGTTATGAAACGCAGTGAAATTAACGCCGCGCTTAAAGAAATGGAAGCTTTCATTGAAGAATATCGCTTTGCCCTGCCCCTTTTTTGCCACTTTTCTCCAGAGGATTGGCAGCAAAAAGGGCACGATTATGACGAGATAAGGGACAATCTGCTGGGTTGGGATATCACCGACTACGGGCTGGGTAACTTTCACAAGATTGGATTTTCTCTGATTACGATCCGCAACGGCAATTTGGCCATGCGAGATACATATCCCAAAACCTATGCGGAAAAGCTGCTGTTTCTGCGCGAGGAACAGTATTCTCCCATGCACTTTCATTGGAACAAGATGGAGGATATCATCAACCGGGGCGGTGGCAATGTGCTGATTCAGGTATACAATTCCACCCCCGATGAGGATTTGGACAGAACGCGTGATGTTCATGTTCATCTGGACGGACGGGAGTTGGTGGTGCCCGCCGGAACACAGGTGCGGCTCACGCCCGGTGAAAGCATCACGATTCAGCCTTTTTTATATCATGATTTTACGGTGGAGGCGGGCAGTGGCCCGGTGCTGCTGGGCGAGGTAAGCCAATGCAACGATGACAATTCCGACAACCGCTTTTATGAGCCGATTGGGCGCTTCCCCATTATTGAGGAGGACGAAAAGCCCTACCGCCTGCTCTGTAATGAATATCCGCCTGCAAAATAGAAAAGAGGTAGGCTCTATGTACGATGTAACAGCTATTGGCGAGCTACTCATTGATTTTGCTACACTCAGTACAGACAAAAACGGATACCCCACCATGGCGGCCAAGCCCGGCGGTGCGCCAGTGAACTATTTGGCCGCTCTGACCGCCTATGGCAGAAAGACGGCTTTTCTTGGCAAGGTCGGAGCCGATACCTTTGGCGGGTTGTTGGTAGAAGCCGTTAAACAAGCCGGCATTGAAACCGGTGGCATCCTTCAGGATCCCACGGTCTTTACCACGCTAGCTTTTGTCACCTTTGATAAAAATGGCAACCGCACCTTCAGTTTTGCGCGCAAGCCGGGTGCGGATACCTGTTTGCGCTTTGAGGAATTGGATTTATCTTTTATTGATGCAGCGCGGACGTTACACTTCGGCACCCTTAGCCTTACCGACGAACCGGCGCGAACCGCTACACAGCAGGCAGTTGTCTACGCAAAACAGAAGGGTAAGCTGATCACCTATGACCCCAACCTTCGCCTCTCGCTCTGGCGCAGCCCGCAGGAGGCCGAAAAGCAGATTCTCTGGGGGCTTTCCCAAGCAGATATTGTTAAAATTAGCGACGACGAAGTGCGCTTTCTCTGGGGTTGCGATCAAGAAGAAGGCGCAATGCGCATTCTTGAGGAATATGGTGCCCAGCTTGCTATGGTGACATTGGGCCCAAAAGGCTGCTATCTGAAAAACCGCCGAGGCGCTGTGTTCTGCCCAAGTATCGACGTCAAGACTATCGACACGACTGGCGCGGGGGATATTTTTGGTGGTAGCGCGGTTAGCCGCATTCTGGGGATAAACAAATCCCCAAGCAAGCTGACGCTTTCAGAACTGGGCGAGGTGGCCCGCTTTGCCAGCGCGGCTTCCAGCCTCTCCACCTGCAAAATGGGCGGCATCCCTAGCATTCCGCCTATGCAGGAGGTGCTCGAAGCTATAGAGAAGAATTTCTAACCCAGAAAAGCGAAAAGTGGTTGACAGCAGGCAGAAGCAGGAGGTGGCGCGGATGCTTCAAGTGGTGATTGCAGATGACGAGGTAAGAGTCTGCCGTTTGGTGCAGATGCTAGTCGACTGGGATACATTGGACATGGAACTGGCGGGTATCGCTTCCAACGGGCTGGAGGCCTTGGCGTTGGTGGAGCAGACAAAACCGGATGTTTTGATTACCGATATCCGGATGCCGGGTTGCGACGGGCTGGAGCTGATTGAACGGGCGAGGCAAATTTCCCCCGAGCTGGAAATCGTCATTATCAGTGGCTATGCACAGTTTGAATACGCGCAATCTGCCATTCGTTACGGTGTGGGCGATTATTTGCTAAAGCCTATTAAGCAGGACGCGCTGAATGCCACGTTGAAGAAACTGGCTGAGCGCTGCCAAAACCGCGTAGCTTCAGTCATAGCCATGGAGGATTTGCGGCAGAGCAGCAAAAAGGATCATGACCGACTACGCAGCCGCCTGTTGGAAGATTTATTGCAAGGCAGGCTGGAAACCCCCACCTGCGAGCAATTAAAAAACGAATATGGTTTCCCGGTGGGTGCGGGCCTGTTTCAGGTATATATCCTCAAGATGGACTATCCACCCGACGCAGTAGAAAACGCGTCTCTTTCGGTGCTGCAAAGCAAAGTAACGCAAGTGTTGGAACCGATACTTAAGCCGCTTTACACCTCCGGGCTGCTGCAATTTTACCGGAGTACCGGCTACGGCGTGCTCCATTTTGAACCCCATCAAAAAAGCGCTATTCGTCGTGTGCTTCGCGATTGCTTAAATCAGTTGGTAGCACAGCAGTTTTTCTTTGGTTCAGTGGATTTTTCGCTGGCAATTGGCAAAGCGGTACAGTCGTCTTTGGAGCTGCCGCAATCGATGCGCAGTGCTCAATTGGCCATTTGTGAGCGGCTGGTGGAAGGAACCGGACGACTGCTGGAATCGGCACCCTCCCCTTCCCCTTTGCGGATGCGACAGATACTGGACAAATACAACCACGGTATAGAACGGGCTGTCGATGCTCTGAGCGCTGATGAGGCGGATAAGGTGGCTGAGGAGTTGCGCCGTTCGGTAGCTCAGACGCCCAATATTCGAGGCTATGAGCTGTTGGAACTGGTATTGTCCGCCGGCCGAATGTTTGCAGTCAGACTGCATCTAAATGATCAATCCGACCCGGTAAAGAAGTTTGCGGAGCAATGTGAGCTTTGTGGCAGCGGCGAACAGCTTTTTGACCGCCTACGCCGATTCCAGCGCAGGCAGCTGGAGCAACTGTGGGAACAGCAGGAAAATGAGGCCATCCGCCCTATTCGCATTGCCAAGCAGTATATTCAGCAACATTATAATGAGCCCATCTCGCTGGAGGATGTTTGTTCCGCCACAGGCTTTAGCGTCAGCTATTTCAGCACCATGTTTAAAAAGGAGACCGGAGAAGGTTTTTCTAAATATTTGGCTCGGATACGTATTGAACAGGCTAAATCCCTATTGCAGGATACCGGTCTGCCTATCGCGGAGGTATGTGACCGGGTAGGATATAACGACCTGAAACACTTTACCACCACTTTTAAAAAGGTAACCAGCCTGAATCCCGGGCAGTACCGCAAGCTATACGGATAAGCTGCGGTGTTTAGAAAAAGTAGGAAGTTTGAACAAGTTTCAAGCTTCCTTGATTTTAAGTGTGTATTGCGCGCTACGGACAATCGCAATGTATGCACATTATCATCATCCGTTTTGGTCGTTTGTACCTTGAGTAAAGCGAAAGGAATGGTCAAAAGTATGAACCGGATCAAAGTCGGTTGGGGATATCTTTCTTTTCGCTTGGCTGTTCTGCTGGCTGTTGGAAGTCTGGCAGCACTGCTGGGCGCTTTGCTGCCCATTCCCCCTGTGATACTGGTGTCGGGCTGGCTGGCTTTTGCGTATCTGGGTTGGGTACTGGTGGTACGTCCGTATTGGCGAATAGAGCGGATGCTGACTTTGTTTTTAGAGGGGTATCCAATTTCCGAAGCCGAGGAGGTACGCGACTGCGCGGTTTCGCCCGCCAACAAGCAACTTTTTGACCAGATGCGGGAACTGTTAAGCCCCATGCAGCTTTTCCATATGAATAAACGACAGGCACAGTATTTGGCGCTGCAAAACCAGATTAATCCGCACTTTCTTTATAACACGCTAGAAAGCATCCGCAGCGAGACGTTATTGGCGGGGTTAAAAGAGGTGGCTGAGATGACGGAATCGCTGGCAACCTTCTTCCGCTACACCATTACCAAGGTAGAAAACTTAGTTTCGGTAGAGGAGGAGCTGCAAAACTGCGAGACCTATTTTAGCATTCAACAGTACCGCTTCGGCGATCGGCTTAAGCTTGAAATTCGTTGTGCGCCCGAGGAACGTGAAGAAATCTTTCGTTGTCGCCTGCCCAAATTGACAATGCAACCAATTCTGGAAAACAGCATCATTCACGGAACCGAGCTTAAAGTGGGAACAGGGCATCTGATCATCTATTTGGAACAGACTGAGAAGCGGCTGCTCATCCGTATATCCGATGACGGCCTTGGTATGGACGAGGAAACGCTGGCCAAAATCAACCGACGCATGGGCAAGGGGAACTTTGACATCGCCTTGCAAGAGCAAGAAAAAGGTGGCCTTGCCCTTGCCAATGTGAACAACCGCATCCGATTGCTATTTGGTGAGGAATACGGTCTGCATGTGTTTTCTATCCCCGGAGCGGGAACCGATGTGGAAATCACCTTACCCGCCATTAGCAGTGACCGGGAGGTTCAAAATAGCGAGGTACTCTTATGAGACGAGAAGTGCTGCGAATGGAGCGTGTATGCTGTCTGGAGCAAGATGTTATCCAGCTGGAGGATTTTAACCTGAGCATCTTTTCCGGAGAAATTATGGGTCTGCTGCCTTTAAACAACCATGGACTGACCGCGTTGCTAAAACTGCTGCAATACAACACACCGCTGCGGTACGGCTATGTCTATTACCGCGAGGAGCAGGTCAACACATGGCGCACCGCAAATCATCGTTACAACCGTATCGGGCTGATTCAAAGTGAAAGCTGCTTAGTTGAAGATTTGACGGTGGTGGACAATATCTTTGTGCTGCGGCAGGGTTTTAAGTCCTGGCTGGTTGAGCCTCATATCCTACGCGAACAATTGCTGCCTTTTTTAGAGAGCATTGATATTTTTATTTCGGCCGACTCCTACGTAGGGGATCTGTCCCCATTCGAGCGGATTGTGGTAGCTGTGCTTAAATCGGTGGTGGCGGGTTACCGGCTGATTGTGCTACGCGATATTAGCGCAAGCCTTTCAGAAACCGAGCTACGGAAGATACACCGCTTACTTAACCACTATTCGGAACAGGGGTTTTCGTTTTTGTATGTAGACTTCCATTTTGAAGAACTTTGCCAAGTGTGTCACAAGGTGGCCCTGATGTCCAATGGCAGAATAATAAAGATTCTTAAAACAGATGCCGATACACCGGAGACTTTTGAGCATTATACTAAGGTATACAACGGCAAGGTTCGGCCGCAAATTGCCAAAATTGGGACTGCCGATAAGACGTGTGAGCCTGTTTTTGAAATGGCGCATATGCGGGGCCAATGCATCCGCGATTTGAGTTTTCATGTGGCAGCTGGCGAATGTGTGGTTCTTCAGGATTTGGACCACCAGATTTTTGGCGAGCTACTTGCTGTACTCTACGGAGAGACAAAACCCAAAAGCGGCACCATTCGGCTGGCAGGAAAGCCGGTACTGCCCCGGCCGGGTGCGGAGATTGCGGTCATTCAAGAGCTGCCAACCAAAACCATGCTGTTTGAGGAATTAAGCTACTTGGACAATCTTTGCTTTACGCTTGATTGCCGATTGCCCGAAGTTTGGAGAAGCCGCAGCGTACGAGAAGGAATACGCAGAGAGTATACACCGCTGCTCGGCAACAAGGTGTTTGACCGTCGGGTGGATATGCTCAACGAAATGCAAAAATACGAGCTAATATATCATCGGGTGGCCATTCAGCGGCCTAAGGTAACGTTTTGTATTCAACCCTTTCGTCGCGCGGACATGGAACTGCGTATGCACATTTGGGAGCAACTGAAGATGCTGCTAGATCAAGGGATTGCAGTGGTAATTCTAGCGGTCACATTGGCAGACAGCTTGTCGTTGGCCGATCGTCTCATCCGCATTCGAAAAGGAAAAATCGAAAAAATCTACGAGAGATCCAACTTTCACACAATGTCGATCAGTGCGCCGTGGCTTACGTTATATCAGGACGTCTATCCACCGACCGAGGATGTACCCAAATAAAACGAGTGACTCAAAAGGGGTCATTACGAACGTGGGATTGCCCTTCGCTTCAATCAACTCACCCAAGCCCCCAGTCTAGTGGTGTTTTTTGATTATAAACCAAAAGCGGCAGCGATTGATGAAGGCATATGGAAAGCCTGAAAGCGGTAATGGAAAAAAGAGCGTGAACCAAAACACAGCAAAAAACGAATAATGTGAATTTTTTATAATCTTTGTTAATTTTTTAATTTTCTAGTTGACTTTTACATTATTTGTGAGATAATTAAAAAAATAACAATGTTTGATGGAGGTATTACTAATGGCTAGGTTTACACTACCGAGAGACATATATCATGGCAAAGGTGCACTTGAGGCACTGAAAACATTTGAAGGCAAAAAAGCGGTTATCTGCGTTGGCGGCGGCAGCATGAAAAAATTCGGCTTTTTAGATAAGGCCACAGCATATTTGAAGGAAGCGGGAATGGAGGTTCAGATTATCGACGGAATCGAGCCGGATCCTTCGGTAGAAACCGTATTAAAGGGCGCAGAGAAGATGCTGGAGTTCCAGCCTGACTGGATTATTGCGATGGGCGGCGGATCCCCTATTGACGCGGCAAAGGCGATGTGGATTAAGTATGAGTATCCCGACATTACCTTTGAGGATATGTGCAAGGTTTTTGGGCTGCCTAAGCTGCGCAAAAAAGCGCTTTTCTGTGCGATTTCATCCACTTCCGGTACCGCTACCGAAGTTACCGCCTTTTCTATCATAACCGATTATTCCAAGGGGATTAAGTATCCGATCGCCGACTTTGAGATTACGCCTGACGTTGCGATTGTTGATCCTGATCTGGCGGAAACGATGCCCAAAAAGCTTGTTGCGCACACCGGTATGGATGCGATCACGCACGCCGTTGAAGCGTTTGTTTCCACCGCACATTGCGACTACACCGATCCGTTAGCGCTCCAAGCCATCAAGATGGTTCAGAACGATTTGGTCGCGTCTTATAATGGCGATATGAGTAAGCGCGAAACCATGCACAATGCACAGTGCCTCGCCGGCATGGCATTTTCCAACGCACTACTTGGTATTGTTCACTCGATGGCGCATAAAACCGGCGCAGCATTTGCTGATCTGGGTGCGCATATCATACATGGTGCAGCCAACGCAATGTATTTGCCAAAGGTTATCGCATTTAACGCCAAGAACGAAACCGCTGCACAACGCTACGGCGTTATCGCGGATTACATGGGACTTGGCGGTTCTACAACTGAGGAAAAGATTAAGTTGTTGATTAACTATCTGCGTAAGATGAACGATGATTTGAATATTCCACATTGCATCAAGAATTACGGTGCGGACAGCTATCCGACTGAAAACGGCTTCGTGCCGGAAGCGGTTTTCCTTGAGAGATTGCCCCAGATCGCCGTTAACGCAATCGGAGATGCCTGCACAGGTTCAAATCCCCGCCAGATTACCCCGGCTGAAATGGAAAAATTGTTAAAGTGCTGCTACTACGATACTGAAGTTGACTTCTAAAAATAAACTAGTTACTAAAAAGTCAGAACCACCACTAATGTGATGGTTCTGACTTTTTATATACCCGCTATGCCAGTATGGCTTTATCGTTAGCAAATTCTTTACCGGACACAACTTCAAATTTATGCATTAAATCAGCTACTGTTAGCTTTTTCTTTTCTTCGCCTTTAATGTCTAAAATGACCTTGCCCTCGTGCATCATGATCAGACGATTGCCATGGGCAATTGCATCTTTCATGTTGTGTGTAACCATTAAAGCCGTTAAATTGTTTTTGGTAATGATCTGGTCCGTAACACGAAGCACTTTTTCAGCGGTTTTAGGATCAAGTGCGGCGGTATGTTCGTCCAAAAGTAATAGCTTTGGCTGCTGCAATGTAGCCATCAGCAATGTCAGCGCCTGCCGCTGACCACCGGACAACAACCCAACTTTAGCCGTCAAACGATTTTCCAGTCCCAAATCTAAAATTTTTAAAAGCTCATGATACTTTTCCTTTTCCCGCCTAGAGATACCCCAACCCAATGTGCGACACTTGCCGCGGCGGGAAGCCAATGCAAGGTTTTCCTGAATTTCCATGGTTGCAGCAGTCCCTGTCATAGGGTCTTGAAAAACACGCCCCAGGTAAACTGCTCTTTTATGTTCCGGTACGCCGGTAATGTTTTGACCATCTAGAACTATTGCGCCTTGATCAACAGGCCACACCCCTGCAACAGCATTTAGCGCCGTCGATTTACCGGCACCATTGCCGCCGATAACGGTGCAGAAATCACCAACGTTAAGATGCAGGTCAACTCCGTTTAAAGCAACTTTTTCATTAATGGTACCAGGATTAAATGTCTTGTAAACATCTAATATTTTTAACACTTTACTGCCCCCCTTTATTGCACATTGCTTTTAGAGCAGCCTCAGACAACTTTGCAGTGCGTCTAAAGGAACTTTTGCTTTTCGCCTGAAGGTGAGGAACTGCCAGAGAAATAGCAACAATTATTGCAGTGAAAAGCTTTAGGTCATTAGAATTTAGCTTCAGCCAAAGAACTACACCGACAACAATGTAATAAATAACACCGCCAAACACCACAAAGACCATACGGAGTGCAAAGTTCGGGAACTTTCTTAACAAAACACCGCCGAAAACCTCCCCGATGATAACAGCCGCCAGACCAATCACGATGGCGCCGCGTCCCATATTTACGTCCGCGAAGCCTTGATACTGTGCCATAAGTCCACCTGCTAAACCGATAATACCGTTAGAAATTGAAAGTGCCAAAACCTTGGTAAAGTTTATGTTTATGCTGTTGGCTTTACTCATAGCCGGGTTGCAACCGGTAGCGCGAATTGAACAGCCCTGTTCGGTGCCAAAATACCAGTATAAGACCGTAATTAGAACAACAGCCAAAAGACCAGCGGTCAAAATCGCCTTTGAAACATGCATAAGAGAAATCAGCAGCTTATATTTTTGAACACTAATAGCTTGGTTTGCAGCCATTCCCATGATATGCAAATTGATAGAGTACAAAGCTATCTGGGTTAAAATACCGGAAAGAATCGGCGGAATTCCCAATGCGGTATGCAACAAGCCGGTGACAAGGCCTGCTGCTAATCCCGCAGCCACAGCAATAAGTAGAGCGACCGGCACAGGAAAACCGGCAAGCGTTAGCATAACAGTGACTGCGCCTCCAGTCGCAAAAGATCCGTCGACAGTTAAATCTGCAAAATCCAGCAAGCGAAAGGTAACATAAACACCAAGCGCCATAATACCCCAGATCAGTCCCTGCGCGATGCAGCCTGGAATGGCATTTAAAAGGTTAAGTGGGTTAAGGGTCGCAAAATAGTTCATTCTTTTTCCTCCAGTTGAGATACAGAAAGGTACTGCCAAAGCAAATCACAAAAACCGTTTCTCTGAAAATGAAGGGCGCTATATTTCAACAGCGCCCCTTCAATGTTTTAGAAAAACCTTTGCCTATACTATTTGCTCTCAATAGCCGTGTAATTTCCGGGAATTTTAACACCGAGCTTTTCAGCGCGATCGGGCATATATTTATAAGTAGTTTCAGATGCATATTGGACTTCCATTGTAGAAACATCCGCACCGTTTACAAGGATTTCGTAAGCCATCTCGCCTGTTGTGTAGCCAATATCATAATATCTGATTGACAAGGTAGCAATACCGCAGCCTTTGCAAGCACCTTCTTCACCACAAACAACAGGAATACCAGCAGATTCTGCAACGTTGTTGATTGCTTCAGTGCAAGAAGCAGCGGTATTATCAGTTGGAATATAGATAACATCGCTGTTTAAGCAAGCGTTCTGGGCAACAGCAGTAACGTCGTTGGTGTCGGCAAAAGTGTATTCAGTCAACGTGTATCCCATTTCAGTCAGATACTTCCCAATTGTTTCAACCTGATACTTTGAGTTTGCTTCTGCGGAGCAATACAAAATCCCTATATTTTTCGCATTTGGAAAAAGCTCCTTAATCATTTCAGCCTGCTTATCCAGAGGTGCCAAATCAGACGTACCGGAAACGTTGTATCCGGTTACACCGGTCCAATTATCAATATCCAGCGCAGTGGCATAGTCGGTAATAGAAGTTCCAAGTACCGGAATCGTGTTTGTTGAGGAAACAGCTGCCTGTAAAGCCGGTGTCGCATTGCCAAGTATCAGATCATAGTTATTGGAAACAAACTGGTTGCAAATAGTGGAGCACGTTGTGGAATCTCCGGCCGCGTTTTGCTCGTCAAAGACAACCTTATCGCCCAGCTTTTCAGATAGTGCGTCTTTAAACCCTTTTGTAGCAGCATCAAGAGCCTCATGCTGCACCAACTGGCATATACCAATGTTAAATACGGTGTCGGCATTAGAAGTGCTAGCTGCATTGGACGCTTGCGGAGACTTTGTTGAAGCTGCGGCTTCACCGCTGGTATTGCCACAGGCGACTAGGCTCAATGCCACTGTCGCAGCCAGAATAAGAACAAGAAACTTTTTCATTTTTCAAATTCTCCTAATTAAAATATTAATCGCCGCTTTAAAGCTTTAAAGCGACATAATCATTATATCATTTGACTTCAAAAAGTTCAATGTTTATGTTCACCATAATTAGCGATGCTTTAAAGCGCTAAATTCAACTATTTAAACAAGTCTGTGACAAAACTACCGCCGGCTGTATCTAAAAGCTTAAAATTTGCATTCCCTCAAAGATTGTATATGAAAACTGTAAAGAATCACTATCAAAATAAGATGCAGCCTATTTTAGCCTAAAAACACTTGCCGGGATTCTATGCACATTTTTGTCGGCCGGGTTATATGCAAAAATAGTTCCTCGTAAATAAAAATTAACAGCCGGAGGATAGCCCTCCGACCGTTAAAAAGCAAGCGTCTGTTACATTAGCGCAACCTAAACCTTGAACTAGGATACGTCTGTAATAAGGATTTTCTTTTTACTTCATTGATTTAATAAGCCCTATCTCTTTTGCATAATGCTGATATTTGTCGTAGATAGGTGCAGTTTGGATGGTGAACATCGAAGTTGTCCAGGGGTTTGTTACCACCTCGCATTTGTCGCCCTCTAAAAACTTTGCCGCTTTTATTTCCGCCTGGCTGTAAGCTTTGCGTTGAACCGCCACAGACTGTGCAGCAGCCTCGCGTATTATCGCCTGATCCTCTGGCGAAAGCGTATCAAAAACATCTTTTCCAGTTATGAGTATGCTTGGCGCCATAGAGTGCCCATCAAGCGTAATATACTTGGCCTCGATGTAATAGCGGCTGCTTATATAATTTAGCAGACTGTGTTCCAGGCCATTTATACGCCCTGTTTGCAACGAACGGTATATGTCGCCGTAGGCGAGGCTCACCGTCTGCGCCCCCAGAAGCTCCACCATGTCGGAATAGATCTGATTTTTCGGAACGCCAAGACGCAATCCCTCTAAGTCAATGGTACGGCTCACCATCCTTACCGAGTTGCAATAGATGCGCTGTCCTTCATCATAGAAGGCCAGTCCAATTATTTTATTCTTTTCAGCCGATGATAACAGCTTCTGCCCCAGCTCACTATCGAGCACCTTGTGAAGATGTTCCGTGCTTTTTATGAGATACGGTAACTGAAGAATATCCAGTATCGGCGCATAATCCACCAGCGCAGCGGTATCCACACACGCAAAATCTATTCCACCAAACTGCACCTGCTCAGCGATAGCGTATTCGTCGGTTCCAAGCTGACCGTTGCAGAAAAGTTCAATTTTGATTCTTCCGTCAGTCTTTTCAGATACCAGCCGGGAAAATTCCGCTGCGCCCAGCGAGGAAGGATAGCTTGCTGAATGTATTTCTGCAAGGCGCAGATAAATAACATCTTTTTCATCGCCCGATTTGCCGTCCATCACTTGTGTTCTTATTACAACGGTGATTATGATTAAAAAAATTGAAAACGCGAGAACACCAAATACAGAAAAAAATGAACTGGAATATTGCTTATTCGGTTCGTTCACGCCCATCACTCCGTTTCAGTAAGCATTCTTCAAGCTTCAGCGCCTTCTTCTGGAATTTAGAGGGCGACATTCCGGTTTCACGTTTGAACACACGCGCAAAATAATTTGGCTCGCTGTATCCGACGCTGTAGCAGACGTTTTTAACTGATACGCCCGGTGAGGAAAGAAGCTGCTTTGCATTTTGTATCCTCATCTGGGTGAGATATTCTATAAATGACTTATCAAACTGTTGTTTAAAAAGACGGCTGAAATAATAAGTGCTGAAGCCGACTCTTCTAGCAGCGTCCTCAAGCGTTATATTGTTTTTGTATTCCACCTTGATGTAATCGACAATTTCTTGCGGCCAAGTGTCGTTGTCTGCGGCTTCATCAGTTATCAGGCGGTCGATGATCTTTTGCAAATAATGTAATGCGAACTGTTTTTTATCCTCGGCGTCAGAGAGTGCCAGCAGCCGTTCCCACAGCGGATAGCAGGGAGATACCGACACCTTTTCAAGCGCCTTGCGGTTAAGCAGCACAAGCAGCTCATATATCCTTATCGCCGTTCTATCGTTCTCTTCAATTATGGTGTTGAGCAAATGCTCTAGTAGCAGGTGGGTATCATCGAACTGCTTTTGCTCAAGATGCTCACACAACAGTCGCTCCTGCGTACTTTGCGAACCGAAATGCTCGGAGCTGAGCATTTTAGAAGAGAACCAACCGATGATTTCTCCGGCTGGCAGCTTTACGTTTTGCGCTTCGATAAAGCCCATTGGTAGACGCGCAATATCGGGCGAAAGGCTGCCGAATGATGCACTAGCCGTTATGCCGTTTTCAGAAAATATGTTGATGAGTATCTTGATAAAGTCGTTGTAATAATCTTGATCATGATAGCTGTCTGACAGCAGCGCGATATAGAGCTTGTCAAACCTGCGACATGAGGGTACATAAAGACCCTGCGTACCCTGACGCTGAACTGCTGTAATGCAAAACTCGCGGTATTTTGAAACGGCAGCCGAACCTGAAAACCCGGCATTTCCGTTAGATTTCAGCGTTATCACTGCTGCAATACCATATTGAACATCCGGATAAAGCTCGGTTATCATACTTTTGAGCGTTTGCTTGTCCACGCCTGCAAATACAATCTCTGAAACAAGCTCGCTTTCAAGATATCCTGCGCTGCTAAAAGACTCGGCCTCCGCAATGCGAACAGTCGACTCACGTAGCGAATCGACAGCCCTCATGGCGGTTTTAAGGGCTTGTTCCACAGTTTCGTCACTCGCGGGCTTGACGAGAAAATCCACAGCGCCGAGGCTCACGCTGTCCTTGGCGTAATTGAAATAAGTGAAGCCGGTGAGCATTATTATTTTGCAATCGGGATATTTTTCAAGTATCAATTTGGCGGCGTCTATGCCATTCATTCTCGGCATCTTGATATCCATAATGACGATGTCGGGAGCGAATACCTCAGCAATATCCACGGCGCTTCTTCCGTTTTCAGCAAGTTCGATGTCAAACTGTTCTTTGAAAAGCTCATGGGTAATATCTTCAAGCGCTTCGCGCTCAACAGCTTCGTCGTCGGCGATAAGCAGTTTATACATCTTCTTCCTCCCTTTCTTCAAGCGGTAGTGTAATGCATATCAGCGTCCCATGACCTCCGGATTTTATGCGGATACCTGCACCACTTATCAGTCCTATACGCTTTATAATATTTGTCAGGCCTATTCCGGTGGTGTGCCCAGTGTGCTTCATTTTGCCACTGCACAGGTTTTCCAGACATTCTCGAGTCATGCCTACGCCGTTATCATATACGCGTAGCAACATCATATTTTTGCGGCGGCGTGCATCGATTAATATTGCACCGCCTTCCTCAAGATCCTCTATTCCATGGATGATTGCATTTTCCACCAGCGGCTGTAAAAGCATGCTGGGAATAAGTACGTTTTCACATTGGCCGTCGCCCGTCACCTTGTATTGTATTCTCTCGCCGAAACGATGCTTTTGAATGTAAATATATTTTTGAACGATCTCCAGCTCATCCTTGAGTGTAGAAAAGTTATTGATGTGATTCAGGTTGTAACGAAACAGGTCGGCAAGGCTGTAAATAAGCGTGGTTGTGGTTTTGGGCGTATCACGCACTGCTGCGCGCGCAATGACATTGAGGGTGTTAAAAAGAAAATGTGGATTTATCTGGCTTTGTAGCGCCAGATATTGTGACTCGTTGAGCAATTGGCTCATTTTAAGGTTTTCCAGTTCCTTCTGATGCAGCTCCATCTCCAGCTCAGCGCGCTTGTTGAGATGCTCTATTGATTTTTCGACGCTTGCCTTCATGACGTTGAAGCTTCGTGTGAGCTGCCCCACCTCGTCATCATTAGTTATGGGCAGATCAGGCGTGTCAAAGTCGCCGTTGCTTATCCGCTCAGAGGCGTTTGCCAGCGCCGTTATGGGGCGGGCAATGTAGCTGGAAAAGTTGATGGTCAATAGCAGGCAGAACAACGCGTTTGCAGCAAGAAAGGTGAGGTTGAGCGAACTCATGAGATCAGCCCGCTCGGTCATACTTTGTTGGTTCTTGGCGTTTTGCGTCAACAACAGGTTCAGGTGGGCGCTTATGTAGCTCGATAGATACCTAGACTTGCTTTGCATACGGTAATAGGTGATGTAATAATCAACCTCTCCGGCGTTCACCTGCCAGAAAATCAGATTGCAGTCTCGGATAAAATTTTTCGCGGTGTTGCTTATAGCGCGCAGGCTGTAGCTTTCAGGAATGATTGTATCTGTCTTTGAGCAAAGGGATTCAATGAGCCTTTCTACCTTTTTGCGCTCCTCGGAATACACCGTATAGGCCTGCGGTCGCTTTTGCTCTACATATATGTCCACCTGTTTGCTTATCGTCTCAAGAGATGAGGAAAGCGCATTGATACTGTAGTATACCTGCTGACTCTGGGTATTGAAATTTGCTATCGTTTTTACCTGCCGAGAGTAGTAGAGGCTGGTCACGGTATTAAAAATTATCATCAAAGCAAAAACCACCGCCAGCTTATAGCGTAGCGATAACCGCTTGTATCTTGATAGTATTGACATCGTTACCATCTCCTGTATGAAATAAAAACGCCCGAGTACAGCAATCACTTTATTATACCAGCATTCAACCCTGTTGAAAAGAAATAGAAAGCTAAAGCATCCCCATCTGGCTTTAAACCAAACGGAGATGCCCAAAAATGATACTTTAAAATGCTGCTGGAAAGAGAGTTTGGGGTATCACAAGGAAAACGTTGGGGAAGCAAACCAAAATGGTAAGAACCGCCAATGCTGCAAGAAAATACGGCAGCACACCCTTAAAGGCTTCCTCTATGCTCAAGTCGCTAATTGATGAGGCAATGAGCAGGCAAAGACCATATGGCGGGGTGGTGAGGCCGAGCGCAAGCGTGATGACGATGATAAGGCCCAAAATGAGGGGGCTTATTCCAAGTGCCTTGGCAGAGGGAAGGATGATCGGCACAAACAATATCATGGCGGGAACGGAGTCCATAAATGTTCCTACGAACAGGAAGAAGGCCACCGTTACAAGAATGAAAAACATGCTGCCGCCGGGCATATTGAGGAAGAACTTCTCAACGATTACATTGAGCTGATAGTAGCTCAAAAGCTCACCAAGTGCGCAGGCTGTAGCGAGAGCAAACAGCGAAAGCGAGGACTGCTTCGCAGTATCGACGAGAATTTTGGGCAAATCCTTAATGCTTAGCGAGCGATAGAAGAACAGGCCAATGATAAGAGCATAAACGCACGCAAAAGCGGAAGATTCGGTTGGCGTAAACATGCCGGTTACAATGCCACCGATAAGGATAACGGGTGTAAGGAGTGCAGGCAGCGACTCCAGTACCATTTTGATAACGGTTTTAACAGGTACACGATCCGATTTGGGGAAGTTGCGCTTTTTACCCATGACTGCAACGACGCTCATCATGGCAAGGCCTATCATTAATCCGGGGAGCATGCCGCACAGGAACAAAGCGCCGGTGCCAACGTTTGCTATGCCAGAATAGACCACCATCATGATGCTTGGTGGGATGATTGAACCAAGTGTGGAGGAGGCTGCGGTAACACCAACCGCCGTACCCTTGTCATAGCCCTGTTCCTCCATGGCGGGAATAAGAATCTTTCCAACACCGGCAGTATCCGCCTGAGAAGAACCGGAGATTCCGGCGAAAATCATCGAGATAAGTATGTTGGCGTGCGCCAGACCACCCCTGACATGGCCAACAAGCGCAACACAAACTTCGATTAACCGCTTTGTGATAGCGCCGGAGTTCATGAGGTTGGCCGCCAGAATAAACAGCGGGACGGCAAGCAGCGTAAAGCTGTTGAGGCCGTTAAACATCTTTGAGAACACGACCATATTGGGTATTGCATCAAGCGAAAGAATTCCAATGAGTGATACCGCACCAAGAGAGAAGGCTATAGGCACGCCGATAGCGATAAAGACAATAAACAGAATCACTAGAATGGCAAACATTATGCCTCGCCTCCTTTCCTGATAATTTTAATATTGATATACAGCTTTTCAAGGATATAAACTACCATGGTAAACGCGCTTACGGGAACACACAGCCATGTGGGTCCGCGCTTGAACGCGGGGATGCTCACCCACTTATAGTTCCAGAACTTTTTGGTGAGCAGCGTCCCATAATAGAACATGAATACGCAAAACCCGAGCATGACAAGAAGAATAACAATGTTAAGTGCCGCTCTCTTTGTTGGATTGGTAATCTTGTCTTCAAGCGCTGTGAATGCGAAGTGTTTGTCATCTCTGACCATGGCGGCAGCGCCAAGGAACACAGATATGATGAAGGAATACATTGAAACATCCTCGGTCCAAAGGGCGCTGATACCCAGGTAGCGGGTTAGCATCTGCGCTATTACCGCTATAAGAAATATACCCAATGCTACCGAGCAGAAAAACACTTCGACTTTTTGTAAAATGTCGATAGATCTTTTCATTAGTAACTCTCTTTCTCGAAAAAAGCCACCCGAAAACTCAGGTGGCTCTTCGTTTTGCAAGTTGAAACAGGATGCTTTACGAACGGGCAGCGTCGCGAACCATCTTCAGGTAATCTTCCATGCCGTTGTCGGCAGCGAACTTATCCTGAATCGGAATAGCAATCGCCTTGAACGCTTCAATGTCCATATCCTTGAACTCGGTGACAACGCCGCCGTCAGCGATGACCTTAGCCTTGGACTCACCCATCATAGCGTAGGTAACATTGCGCTCTTCGGCAGTGGCCGCAGCAGCTGCTTCGTCAATCCAGCCCTTCTGCTCGTCGGTCAGACTCTCATAGAAGTTGCCATCCATAAGGAAGAGGCGGGTGGTAAAGTCATGGTGAGTCTCACCGACATACTTACCATTGGTAGTTTTGTGATGATCCTTGAGCATGAAGTTAGTGTAGTCGTTCTCAGCAGAGTCTACAACGCCCTGCTCAAGTGCCTGATAAAGCTCGCCCCATGCCACCTGGGTGGGGATAGCGCCACACTGTTTCCAGAAATCACTTACAACACCGGAGGTCTGGGTACGAATGGTGATACCCTTCACATCGGCGGGGGTCTTTATAGCCTTTTTGCCGTAGTAATCACGAACGCCGGCAGACCAGTAGCCCATGATGCGGAAATCCTTGTTGGTCTTTTCGAGAATAACGTCACGCATTGCGTTGCCGAACTCACCGTCGAGGGAAGCCTCCCAGTGGTCAAAGTCATCGAACAGATAGAGAAGGGAGAGCATATCAACTTCGGGAACGCCAATGGCGGTCATGAAACCAGGGGAAGCAACAACCATCTGGCAGGCGCCCATGTTCAGCTTCTCAATAAGCTCGTTC
Organism: Oscillospiraceae bacterium MB24-C1; assembly: GCA_030913685.1. Lineage (NCBI taxonomy): Bacteria > Bacillati > Bacillota > Clostridia > Eubacteriales > Oscillospiraceae > Oscillospiraceae bacterium MB24-C1. The sequence goes on from CP133187.1 coordinate 944,761, forward strand.
TCGTTCTCACCGAGTGTACCATCATGGCAGGTAACGGTAATTTTGCCGCCAGAAACACTCTCGGCGACTTCCTTAAACTTTGCAAGGCCGAAGTGATAGGGGTTTTCGGCAGAGGTTTGGTTTGAGGCGATTATAAAGTTGAGGGTGGGGGTCTCAGAAGCGGCCGCACTGCTTTCCGCGGGAGCAGCGGAGGACGATGCGTTTGACTTTGTAGAACTGCCACAGCCTGCAAAAAGCGTCAGTGCAAGTGCAGACGAAAGGAGAACTGCGATGAACTTTTTCATTTTTTTCTCTCTCTTTCCTTGAGCACACATTCGTTAATAAATGCGCACAAATTTATTAATATAATAATTATAATGTGAAAATTAGTTTTAATATATATATATTATTGCTGAGTAACAATAATATTTTGTTCGTTTATAAAGCAGTAGCGGGCAATTTTAATTTTATCTTAGCATTTTTTTGCTTAGCAAGATACTTTATTGCTCTATGAGACAATAAAACATCAGTAAATATAGCGATACTACACATTTTTTACCCATCGTGACATAAATCGTTCCTACGTGGAAATCGAAGTTTAGCTTTAGATATCAGGGCCATCCACGCGACAAAACGCGACTGGAAGTCCTTGTTTTTTATTTATCTTCTTTTACCAACCGTTTGATTAGCAAAGCAAGATTATTAACAGTCGTTCGGTCTAGAAAATGCTCAATTTTTTCAACCTGCTCAAGTTCATTTTCAGAAGCATTGAGCGCACATAAAAAACGGTGTATGACATCGTGACGATAAAGGAGATATTCCCCCATCTTCTGTCCCTTTTCAGTTAAAGTGATGTCTCCATATTTTTCGGTGTGAATATATTCGGCGTGGCTTAGCTGCTGTAGCATCTTAGTCACCGAGGACGGCTTTACATGAAGACGTTTTGATAAATTGCTAACCTTTATGCGGTTATTACCCAGCGTTATACGATAAATCATTTCAAGATAATCTTCCATTGCGGTTGTCAGCTCAATCTGTGTATTAAGCTGATAGCCTTTCATTGTATAAAATCCGCTTGTTTTATCCATTTTAATCGCCTCTGTCCCTTCGTATAATCGCTGTAACACATCACAAAGCAGTAGAATAATATAAGGTTGAATGTTTCCTTATCCTAAAATTATTCGAAGGGTGATCATTATATGAACCAGATTAACAGTCTCATCGACTTAATCCCGGGGCAGCATGCTACTGTGCGTGAATTGCGTTCAGCCGGCAGCATGCGACGTCGGTTACTGGATATTGGACTAATTGAAAATACCGAGATCGAGTGTATCGGCCGAAGCCCAGGTGGCGACCCCTCTGCTTTTTTAATTCGCGGCGCAGTAATTGCCATACGCTCGGAGGATTGTCACAATATTTTAATTCAGCCTTGTTAGAAAGCGGTGATTAGAAATGGGCCTGACAAACAGTTCAGTCGGTATTAAAGCGATAGATTCCGGTTTGGAAATTAAAAAGCGCGCACCCACCGATAAGGTGATCGCAATTGCAGGAAACCCAAACGTCGGTAAAAGCACCGTGTTTAACGGATTGACTGGAATGAATCAGCATACCGGCAACTGGCCGGGGAAAACCGTCTCAAACGCACAGGGGTACTGCTCTAGTAAAAGGCACGATTACGTTATGGTGGATATACCCGGTACATATTCGCTGATGGCCCATTCTGCCGAGGAAGAGGTTGCCCGAAATTTTATCTGCTTTGGGGAACCGGATGCCGTGGTGGTCGTCTGCGACGCCACCTGTCTGGAGCGAAACCTCAACCTTGTTTTACAGACAATCGAAATTTCTTCAAAAGTTCTTGTTTGTGTTAACTTAATGGATGAAGCAAAACGAAAAAATATTTCAATTGACTTACCAAAGGTTTCTGAACGATTAGGCGTTCCGGTTGTCGGCACCATCGCCCAAAAGAAAAGGAGCCTCACTAATCTTTTGGGTACGCTCGATAGCATTACGGATGGCGATCTTCATACTGCCCCCCTCAAAGTTCGCTATCCGGAAGAGGTTGAACATGCAATCGCCCTAATCGAACCGATTATCAAGCAAAAAACAGGTGGAAAACTTAACAGTCGGTGGCTGAGTCTAAAGCTTCTAGATCAGGATAAATCGCTCATCAAAGAGATCAACGCCTACCTCGGTGATAACTTTTTACAGGATGAAGAGCTGAGCGCAGCATTAGAAGTAGCAAAACTTCAATTAAAACAGAAAGGTATCGGGCCGGATCAACTTAAAGATAAGGTTGTATCCGCGCTCGTGACGGCGGCGGAAAAGATATGTCGGGGTGCAGTTATTTACGAAAAGGAAAAATACGATGCATTCGACCGTAAGGTTGACCGCATTCTAACCAGTAAGCGAACCGGCTATCCCATCATGATTTTGTTGCTGGCAATGGTGTTCTGGTTAACCATCAGCGGCGCAAATCTCCCTTCACAATTGCTGGCCAACGGTTTGTTCTGGGTGCAGGACCGGCTGACTGACCTTTTCCGCTTTATGAATGCGCCAGAATGGCTACACGGCTTACTAGTTCTCGGTGTTTATCGTGTTTTGGCGTGGGTCGTCTCGGTTATGCTACCACCTATGGCAATCTTTTTCCCGCTTTTTACACTGCTGGAGGATGCAGGCTACCTGCCCAGGGTAGCATACAACCTTGATAAACCTTTTAAATGCTGTTGCGCGTGTGGAAAGCAGTCTTTGACCATGTGCATGGGGTTTGGCTGCAATGCCGCCGGAATTATCGGGTGTAGAATCATTGATTCGCCGCGCGAGCGATTGCTGGCCATTTTAACAAACAATTTCGTACCTTGTAACGGGAGATTCCCCACGTTGATTGCCATATTAACCATGTTTTTTGCCGGCGTACAGGGTGGCACTGCTGCTTCTCTGTTATCTGCCATACTGCTGACTTCAGTAATCCTACTAGGCGTATTTGTCACATTCGCCGTCACAAAGCTACTTTCCAAAACATTGCTTAAAGGCGTCCCATCTTCATTTACATTAGAACTGCCACCTTACCGAAAACCGCAGATCGGCAAAGTGATTGTTCGCTCGGTTTTTGATAGAACACTTTTTGTATTGGGAAGAGCCGTAGCGGTTGCTGCACCCGCCGGTCTGGTGATATGGCTGATGGCCAATATAATGGTGGGTGGAACCAGCGTTTTAAATCATTGTGCTACCTTTTTAGACCCTTTTGCACAGCTGATGGGTTTGGACGGCGTTATATTGATTGCTTTTATTCTAGGCTTTCCCGCAAATGAAATCGTCATCCCAATTATTATTATGGCCTATATGGCCCAGGGGAGCATTCTTGAGCTGGAAAGTCTAGCGGAGATGAAGCAGTTGTTTGTGGCAAACGGCTGGACTTGGGTCACCGCAATCAGTACCATGTTGTTCTCGTTGATGCACTGGCCCTGCTCCACGACGCTGTTAACCATTAAAAAGGAAACGGGCAGCTGGAAATGGACCGCCTTGGCAATGGCTATCCCTACGGCAATTGGTATAGGCGCCTGTATTTTATTTGCGAGCATTGCAAAACTTTTTGTTTAGGCTTTCTCTCCCGCAAGAAAAAACAGCACAGAGCCATATGACGGCCTGTGCTGTTTTTCAGTTTTTATTTTCATAATCAAAAAGCTTTTAGGGAACACATTTGGTTAACCATTCTTGCAATGGTACTAAATATCAACATGCCAAAACTTCAATTCCTATTTATACACCACGCCAGATAAACTCTGGCACGCTCACGAAGCTTACCCTGTGTACAAATCATAGCGTGATACATTTCATCATTCATTTTGAACACGCCAATCTCCCCTGACAAAAGGTTTTCAGGCAACGCTAGTCCAAGGGTCTCAAAAAGCTAAACCACCCTGTCATCCCCACCTTTTCTATGCGCTAAAAGCGCAAGATGTACAGTCTTTTGAAACAAAAGAGAAAAAACGGTTCCATGAAATGAATTGGTATAGACCTGTTTGGCATTGTGGAAAAGTCCCAGCCACTCCTGTACCGTATAGCCAGCACAGGCCTGCGAGCCCATCTGTAAAAATATACCCGCACCAATACCGATTGCGGACACCCCAATTCCAACAAAGATAAGTTCAATGTCGGAATAAGTCTGTGCCAAAATGGACGAAAGGCAAATCGAAAGATGCTCCTGTGCATTATAACACGGCACAATCAGCGTTACGGTTTTGATGTTAGCCCCCTCCCTGCCGCGCTTTGAGGCGGGCGCGCAAAATATTGGCGTAGTCATGTTTTTCCTGATTGGCGAAGCTTATTCCCGTATTACTACCGTGGATGCGTCGGGAAAGCGTCACATCCTCCACACTGGCAACGGGCAGACCGCTATCCTTGAGTTTGAGCTGCCACGCAATGGTTTCGCCACTTTTAAGCGTGGCATCAAATAACCCGACCCGGCGAAATGCCTCTTTGCGTATCAAAGCACAGCCCGGCAAGCAGCCCGAGTAAGGCTCTTTGCGCGCACCGGCCAAATACCGTTGCGCATTCGGGATACCCAGCTCCACAAAATCCTGCGCGCGGGAGAAAACGGCAACCAGGTTGGGGGTTTGATGAAGCGCCTTCCAAAGACGTTGCAAGCTATCGGGGCAGAGCAGGTCATCGGCGTCTAGAAAGAAAAGATACCCGTAGCTACTGTGGGTAATACCATGGTTGCGCGCTGCGGCAGCCCCCTGCTTCACCTGCTGAATTAAGGTCACGCCCAAGCTCTGCGCTTTATCGGCAGTGCCATCGGTGGAACCATCATCCACAACGATAATCTCCAGAGGGAAATCCCTTTGCTGGTGCTGCACGCTTTCAATAACTTTTGCCAAAAATTTTTCTGCGTTATGGGCGGGGATGATAACCGAAACACCAGGCTTTCCCCGTTTATGTACGTCGCGAAGACTTTGGCAGTAGACTTTTTTCAACCGGTTAACCATCGTCTCATGCTCTGGCAATACCATTGTGATCATCAGGTGTTCGGGGCTTTTAATATAAAAAATCCACGGTTTCTTGTGTTGAAACCTTGGATTTATTTTCTACCTAAAGTAGCCAGCCTACAGCTACCGCCTGCTCTCTTGCCTTAAAATGCGCCCTATCTATAGAGCATACCGCAATCGCCGGCAATAGTAAGACTGACAATGGTTTACATCGACGTTATAACGGTCGTTGCTGTACCGATGGTAACTGCGCGCGGGCAAAGCGAATTAACTCCTCGCGTTTATGGGCGCGCGTTACCACACACACCGCCGCCTCCTTACCGCATAGAAAGCATCGGCGCGGCGGCAACCCAATATCACTTCTGCTCCATGCGTGTAGATCCTTCCCCATGACATCCAGATCTAGTAAGCGACCGCCGGGTAGCGTCTCCTCCTGCTCGACGCAAAAACGCTTTAATGATGCAGCAGTACAACGGCAGCCTGTCAACATCATGGGGCCGTCGGCAGTATCTGTAATTTCCAGACAGACCGGCGAAAAACCCGCCTGCGACAAATGCCCCATCAGCACTTGACATTGTTGATGAAACCAGACTGAAAAAGAAGGTTCGCCACGCGCTGGCAATGGTATGCAAAGCGTAGCCGACAAAAGTGACGGCCAGTCTGCCGCCAATGACCGGCGGCGCTGCCATCGCATTTCTCGCACTTTCAAAATATTATCCAGCTGCATATCGACCATTACCTTGCTCCACTTCTCATAATTAATCCACTGTATTTTAGGGCTATCCCGCGTTATACTTCCTTAACCGTTTGCCCCGATCAGCCGGGTGTACACGGTCTCAAAATCCGGACTATTCAGATATGCCCAGGTTGTGGCGGGTACAAGAGCTTGCACCTCGGCCTTCTTGCCTTGTGCCAGCAGCGCTCTGACACGGCTGGCACTTACCGCCTGACCTTTTAGCGCCAGCCTTTCGATAAGATGCACGCGAATACCCGCGGGTTCCAGCTGGGCAACTGCGGCGCAATTGTAAAGCTCGGTTACGGGCGAAAACGGTTCGGTACCCAAAAAGCGATCGGTAATCCCCAAAGAAGGCGCAATATAGCGGGCAAAGAGCGCCATATCGACAGCCGCCTGCACAGCGGCAAGCTCAGTCGAACGCGTAAAATAAGACGGGAAGGTCAAAGACGATATGACATAACGCCCGCCGGACAGCACCGTCACATTTGGCAGATGTGCAACACCCCTGCATAACAGCTCAAACCGCACTTCAAACGGAAATTCCGAGAGATTTTCCTGCACCGCCAGAATAATCACCCGATCGCAACAGCGGCTTGTCTGTTCAACAAGGTGCTGGTGCCCCAACGTGAACGGGTTGCAATTCATGACCACCGCACCCACCCGCCCGCGGGAGGGGCCTGCCTGAGCAGAAAGCGTACGGCAAAACTGATCTACACCCTGTGCGCCCCATTCCAGCAACGCGGCCTTTCCCGGCACAGAAACGACGGCGCGGAATCCGAGCTGTCTGAAATAGTCGGCTTTTTCAGGCTTAGTGAATAAGTGCAGGTGGTAGACGCCTTTTTGAGCAGCCACACGCAGCAGGTGGGTGACAACCTTGGCGGATAAATCCTCCCCCTGACAGGACGGTGAAACCGCGATCATTTGCAGCATATCTCCGACGAGCGAACCAGTCGCCAAAAGCATGTCGCTATCCTCTTCATAAATTCCCACGGTGTAATTCGGCGTCTGAGCTGAGCATGTCAATCCGCAGTGCTCAAGCAGTGGGAGAGCCGCTTGTATCGTGATTTTTCGCTCTAAATACATATCTTATTCCTCTGTTTCTCGGCGGGCTGCGACGTGTGGCACAACAGGTTAAACTGTTGTTTTTCTGGTGCTTGAGCCGCAAAACACGGGGAGCCGTCCCTGTAATCATCGAGCAATCTCCAGATAAATTCCATTCTTATTTATGCATATCCAGAACCCACTGTGGGGCGAGTTGCGGGGGTTCCTGTCCCAAAGCCACAGCCGCTTTGTAGGCCGCGATTGCCGCATCGCGCTTCTCTTCATAGGCTGCCTTTTCCTCGGCCTTTTCCAGCACTTCAAGAATCCTGTCGCGGGGAACGGCGGTAACGCCGTCGTAATCGCCCACGATCAGGTCACCGGGGCTAACGGTGATGCCGCCGCAGGTGACAGGCTGGTTGATCTCTCCGGGGCCTTTTTTGCCGGGGCCGCGCTGCATAAATCCTCTGGCATACACCGGCATGCCCAGCGCAATGCAGCCGTCGTTCGGAATGCCCAACCCCTTCATACCGTCGGCCAGCTGAGCAGTGCTAAGCTTAGAGGCGCGCACAATAATTTCCTCGGGCAAAAGCGCGGGCATTGGATGAAACGCCATACAAATCAGTCCTCCAATTGAATCTTAGTGTTCAGCAGTTGCGCATTGACGACATCTCGCCGTCCAAGCGGCAGACCACCGTCTACTTTTTTAATATTATCAAAGCAGCGCACAATCATATTCACATCATTATCCGCAGTGTTTCCACCGATGTGCGGCGTTATGACGACGTTTTTCATGGTGTAAAACGGGCAATCGGCCCCGGGCGGTTCGGCGGCAAAAGCGTCAAGGCCTGCACCTAACAGCTTTCCGGTCTGCAATGCCTCGGCGAGGTCATCCTCATTGACGATGCCGCCACGTGCCGTGTTGATAAGAATAGCGGTTGGCTTCATCATTGCCAGCCGGGTTTTATCAATCAGGTTGGTGGTCTGTTCAGTCAGAGGTACATGTAAACTGACAATGTCGGAGGTCGACATCAGTTGATCCAGCGGGCAAAACGTGATTCCAAGTGCCTGTTCCTGCGCTTCTGGGATGCGGAACATGTCATAATACTGTACCGTTGCGCCGAAGCCCTGAACAATTTTGGTTACCTTACGACCAATGTTGCCAAGCCCTACCAGACCGACTGTCTTTCCGTTGATAAGGTAGGATGTACTTGAAAATTCATCTTTGGCCCAGACATTTTCTTTTAACCGGCGGTTTGCGGCAAGCAGGTGGCGGTAAACGGCAAGCATGTGCAACACCGCCAGCTCGGCCACCGGCTGAGAATTGATGCCAACACAGGTGGCAACGGGAATATCCCGAGCGCTGATGCCCGGAATATCGAGCGAGTCATAGCCTGCGCCCCACTTTTGAATGAACTGGAGCCGGTCAGCCGCTGCCAGATCGTCACCTTCCAGCCGGATGGTGCGGATAATGATGTAATCGGCCTCGCTTAACTTGCCATAATCCTCCCGGGTGGGGACGTTGTACATCTCAAAACCTTCAGGCAGCATGTGATAAAGCGTTTCCCGCGTTTTGGGATGGTAGGGGCCGACCAATGCAATCTTTTTCAATATAATACTCCCCTTCTTCTAAATGAGGGCGCACATGCCTTCACCGCACAGGGAAGGCATGTGCGTAAAATTAAAAATTATTTCTCCAACTGACGGATCACATCTATAACGGTGCCATCTCGATATTCAACCAGTGCGACAACACGGTCGGTGCAGCGGATAGGCTCCGGAATGCCGGTGATTGTCTCGGCCAGATGCTTCATCTCTTCAATTCCGCATATCGCCACGTCGGCGTTTTTAAGGGAGTCGCGCAGCATATCATAGCTGCGATGCTGCGGGTTTAATGCGACACCCACCTCGGTGACAACGGCTGCAACCGTCTCACCGGGGGTACACAGTGTAAAGACTTTATTGACAATTGAAGGGGTGCGCCCGCGGAACAGCGGCAGGGCCAATATTGGCACCTTTGCGCCGGCAGCAACATCCGGGCCGCCGCCCAATCCCCCAAGCATCTCACCGCTTGATCCGGTCAGTATGTTGACGTTGAAGTTGACATCCACTTCCAGCGCGCCCAGCACGGCGATATCCAAACGGTTGACCATACAGCCCTTGTTGTGTGGGTTTGCATAGCGGTTGGAGTCGCACTCGACAATGCGGCTATTGCCCAACATGGCGCGAGCCGCCACAGCGTCGAAGGACTGCACCGCTTCGACGTAATTGATCAGGTCGGCGTTTAATAAATCAACTATTCCGGATGTGACACCGCCCAAAGCAAAGCCCGCCTTGATGCCCTTTTCCTGCATGTAATCGCCTACGTATTTGGTACAGGCGATCGGGATGGCACCTGCGCCCGTCTGAAAAGAAAAGCCGTTTTCAAAGCAGCCGCAATGGGCGATAACTACGGCGGTGTTTTTAGCAATCAGCAGGTCGCGCGGGTTTCGGGTCAGGCGGGCAGCACCCTTGCCGATTAGATCACTGTCGCCAATTTCATCTAAGCAAACCACCATATCCACCGTCTCCTGACGGATAGTGGCCGGCGTACAGGGGTAAGGCACAATGGTATCGGTAACCGCAATAACCTTTTTGCCGTGCTGTGCATCGACATGGCTGTAGCCCAGCGCACCGCAGGCGTTTTCGCCGATGACGCCGTTGGCGTTGCCGTATTCGTCGGCGGCAGAAACGCCGATAAAGGCAACATCCACCGTCAGCTCCCCGGCTGCAATCGCGCGTGGACGTCCGCCGTGTGGGCGCAGAATGACCGGCTTTTCCATCGCACCCGCAATGACAGCGTCGCCAAGTTCGCCGCGGATGCCACTGGCCTCCACTCGGTCGATTACGCCGCTCTCAATAAAATGTACTATCGAGGGATTGCGCAAATTGACAACGGCGCTCGGCGCAAAGCGCAGGCCGCGTATCCCCATTTCTTCAATGGTGGTCAGAACCTGACCGATAATCTTGTCTCCCTCGCGAAAATGATGGTGAAATGTGATCGTCATGCCGTCTTTCAGGCCACTTTCCTCAATGGCTGCCCGCAGACCGACACACAGTTTACTTCCACCGCCAAAGCCCATTTTTCCTGTTGCGGGGTTGACGGCTGCAAACGGCCCGGTGTAGGGCTTTATGATATGGCCGCCGCATTCCTCCGGGAGATTGACTCCCGCTTTATTCAACGCCATCTTCATCCCCTCCATTCCATTTTCCGGTCGCTTTTGCAAGCGCCATCGTGCGGCGGGCGCGTTCGACCACAGGGGCATCGATCATCTTACCGTCAAGGGCGATAACACCGGAGTTGCGCGCGTTCGCCTCGCGAATTGCCGCAAAAATGCGCATCGCTTTGTCTATCTCTTTGTCAGTGGGGGTAAACAACGTGTTGATACGATCCACCTGACGCGGATGGATGGCGACCTTACCGTCATAGCCGATGTTTTTGATGGCAAGGGTGTCCTCAACCAGCCCCTCCTCATCGTTGATATCAGAATACACCGTGTCGATGGCCTGAATACCCGCCGCTCTGGCAGCCAGTGCAATGACGTTTCTAGCGTAATACAGCTCGGTACCTTTTGCGGTGCGGGTGGTCTTCATGCTCGCGGTAAAATCCTCACCGCCGAGCGATAGTGCGACGAGTCGCTTGCTGGCCATAGCGGTTTCTCGGGCGTTGAGCAGACCAGACGCCGTCTCAATGATCGCCATGATTCCAATGCTGTTTTCCTCGATGCCGGCGTCTCGTTCAATGCGGGAAATTTCGTCGCAGACCTCGTGGACGATCTCTGGCGATTCACACTTGGGTAGGCGTATCAGATCCGGCTTAGCCCGCACGATAGCTTCAAGGTCTTGGCGTCCGAACGGTGTATCCAATCCGTTGATGCGCACGACCAGCTCGCTTTGAGAGATGCGGGGCCGGCGCAACGTGTTATAGACCAGAAAGCGCGCCGCATCTTTTTCAGCGACCGAAACCGAGTCTTCAAGGTCGTAAACCAGGCAGTCGGCGCGGTATAACGGCGCCTGCGCTATATTGGCCGGATTTGAAGCGCTGGCATACAGGACACTTCTTCTCAATCGATCTCGGTTCATTGCACATCCCCCCTGCTCCAGTCAAATGTTGTTTGATCGCCGGCCCGAAGCAAGGCGGTTTGTACCCGGGAGAGGATCACATGATCCAAGGCGCCCCGATCGACGAGACGGATTGCAGCATCGGGAACCTGCATGATCTGGGCGGCGCGGTGGACTGTCTCGAGAATAGACTTGCCAAATTGCGCTTTAAGTACGCTTTCAAGCTCAAGGGTAACACCGCCGCCCTCATTGGGCTCGACCGTCACCAGCACGTCGCCGGATTCCAATCCGCCGGCCTGCGCCATACGAACTATTTTCATTGGTTTTTGCTCCCTCCAAATCAGGCTGTCTTGATCTTTTTCTTGCCAAAAACATATTTTTTGCCGAGACTGTACAAGAACACGCCGATAATGGCAAGAAAGATAACAAGGCTGACGGGGCGTGTGACAAAAATAGCGTAACTACCGCGCGAAAGCATGAGCGACTGGCGGAAATAATTCTCGGTTAGGGGTGCCAGCACCACCGAAAGAATCAACGGTCCGGCGGGATATTTAAGCTTCTTGACGCAATAGCCGAACACGCCGAAGATCACGATGAGCCAGACGCCAAAAAAGTTGTAATTAAGTGCATAGGCGCCGACACAGCAGAACACCAGCACCAGCGGAGAAAGGTTCTTTTCAACAATGCGGATCATATTGACGAACAGCGGAATCATCAGCACGTTGGAAAAGAGTAGGAATAGGTTTGCAAGGCACAGTGCCGCGATCATCTCCCAGACAATTCCGGCAGATTTGACCATGAGTAGCGGCCCAGGCTGCATGCCAAACATAATCAGTACACCCAAAAAGATAGCGGTACCACCAGAGCCCGGAATGCCCAGGGTAATAAGCGGTACCAATGCGCCGGGTACCGAGGCATTGTTGGCGGCTTCGGGGGCGGCGAGGCCTTCTTCAGCACCCTTGCCGAAACGTTCCGGCGTTTTTGAGACCTTTTTTTCGGTTGCATAGGCCAAAAATGTGGCAATGGTGCCGCCCGCACCGGGCAGAATGCCGACCAACGTGCCGATAACTGAACCGCGCAGCATGGAGGGCAATGTCCTTTTAATGACACCAATACCGGGGATGAATTCACTCATTTTAAAGCTTGGCTTACCCAAATTTAAGCGCGTCTCATTCTCAACGTTAAAGAATACCTCGCCCAGACCGTACATACCGATGATGACAAAGACGAAGTCGATACCTTCCAAAAGTTCGGGGGCATAATCCCAACGGACGTAACCCGAGATATAGTCCGCGCCAATCATGCCAATGACAAAACCGATGGCAGTCATCATAACCGCTTTAAGAATCGATTTGCCCGCTAGCAACGCGATGGTTGCAAGGCCGAGCAGCATCAGCATAAAGTACTCTGGTGCGCCAAAGTTGATGACCAGACGGCTGATCGTGGGCGCCAGAAAGATCAGGATGAGCAACCCAAAGCTACCGCCGATAAAGCTGGCTATGGCCGAAAGACCCATCGCCATGCCACCCTTGCCCTGCTGCATCAAGGGGTAGCCGTCCTCGGCCGTCATGATGGCGGGGGCGTCGCCGGGGGTGTTGATTAAAATGGCGGTAATTCGTCCGCCATACATGGTGCCCATATAAACGCCAACCAACAGTGCCAGCGCCTGGTCAACAGGCAGCGTAAAGGTCAGCGGAATCATCAGTGCAATGCCGGCAGAAGGGCCCAGTCCGGGCAGCGCGCCGACAACGGTGCCCACAATGGAGCCGAGCGCGATAATCAGCATATTGGTTATGGTTAGCATTGAGAGCGCGCCCTGCCAGAGTGCAGATAAGGTTTCTATCATAGTTTTGACCCTCCTTTACAGAAAATTGAAGATGGTGATGGGGATATCCAACCAGAGGTCAAAGATGGCCCATACCACCAACGTTGCCGTTAGTGCAACTTTTAGGCTGTCTAACAGCGGATTTTTCTCCACCCAAAATACAATGTAAAATATGAACAACGCTACAGAAGCAATGATCCCGAAATGCTCCATCAGAAGAATCATTGCGATAAGACCTACAAAATACAAACCCAAGCGAATGAGTTGGTGCTTGTTCAACGAAAAGTCCGGCGTGGACTTGTCAAAAAAGAACAGTATCACACAGCAAGCAATGATAAGGCATAGCATAACCACCGGCAGGAAGCCCGGCCCTATTGTGTACTGCGTCTTGAGCGGCCACCCGATGGCCGCAGACAGCATAACGCCGCTGAGCAGTGCCATAACCAGCAGAAACAGCCGGTTACTGGAAAGTTTCATAATGTTTCCTCCTGTTAAAGTCGTGAAAGAATAGAGGTTAGAACACGCATTCTTTAAATAAGTGAAGGAGCGATAATTGACGCTCCTTCACTTAGAGGTTGCGAGGTATAGACAGTAACGCCTGAAAGACTCCTAGATGAGGCCCATTTCCTTCATGGCGGTTTCATACTCACCGTTGAGCGTATCGAGATAGCTAGCGAAATCATCGCCTAACAACAGGTTTTTCTGAACGCCGTTGGCTCCCAGATACTGTTCGTTCCAGGAATTGCTAGCGCTCAGTTCGGTGAACAGCCCCATATAATACTGCTTGGCTTCTTCAGAGATATCCTTGGGGGCGGCAATGCCACGGAAAACACCAAGGTTGATATCGTAGCCCTGTTCGATGAGTGTGGGGATCTCGGACAGCTCTTCATTGCGCTCGGCAGTAGCCAGACCAATGCCGATAAAGTCGCCGGTAGCGAGATACTCACTGCAGCTATTGACGTTGGTGCAAATGAAATCTACCTGCTTGCCGAGCAATGCGGTAACCAGTTCGCCGTCGCCCTGATAGGGGATGTAGTTGATATCCTGCTCGGAAGCGGCGATCAGCTTATTGCAGATGATGTTGTCGATAGACCCGGTGCCGGTACCGCCAGCGGTACGGGGTGCGGATAGCAACTCTTCCATGCTGGTGATGCCGGAGTCTTTATGTACCACGATGATCGAAGGATCAATGCCCAGGCAGGCAATGGGGGTAAAATCCTTGTAGGTCACACCGGTTTTGGTCGACAGCGGCGTGGTTAAAAAAGACGAGGTGACGCACATCAGGTAATAGTCGTCGCCCGCGTGGGTATTGACATAACCCATGCCCACAGCACCGGAGCCGCCTTCCTTGTTCACAACGTTCATGACAGCACCGTCAGCAAGGTTTTCAGCGTTGATTATCTTGAGCGCGGTGCGCAGCATAATGTCATGTCCGCCGCCCGGACCGTAGCAGGCTACCAACTCGATAGGCCGTTCCGGAAAGGTGCTGGTCGCAGGAGAAGCAGCGGACGAACCAGCCGCGACAGGGGCTGCCGACGGGGCGCTGCTGCTCTTGCCGCCGCAGGCAGAGATACTCATCACCATCACTGCGGTAAGTGCAAAGGCTATCAGTTTTTTCATTATCTTTTCCTCCTTATTTTTACCCTTATTTCAAAGCACTCTTGCTAAGAAACCTAAATTAATCAGTTCTAAACCTCATAAATGTTCTAGTCCAAGATACAAATCTAAGGGAACTGTTTTAAACTTGAATTACTGGGGCCTCGACATTGCTGAATGACCCAACAGGCGGAATACTTTGATGATATCGGCTATGCTAAAACATGCTGTGAAGTAGTGGCAAATATTCATTTAGCACATTTGTCTTAACGATTAATATTTTATCAAGATTTTGACTAAATTGTAAGCATTTTTTCAAAAATTACAAAAATACAGCGTTGTATCTAAACATTTGATTGAATTAGCTACTTTTCGCTTTCATTTGCTTGTCTAATTATAAAATTCGTGATAAAATTTATTACATATTATTTCAACCTGCAGGAGGACAGTTATGTCTACAGATATCATAATGACGCTAGAGCAGCAACTACCGAATATGACAAAATCGCAAAAGCGGGTTATTAATTTTATTATCGATAATCCCGTACGGGCAGCTATGGCTACCATCAACCAGTTGTCAACTGAATCGGGAGTTAGCACCGCTACCATTGTGCGCACAACCATCGCGCTGGGGTATGGCAGCTATTCAGACTTTCAGCGTAAGCTTCAGTCACATCTGATGCTATACGCCGTTCCGCTACGCCGCATCGAGTCACTGTCCGAGGGCAATGATTCAGAAAAGGCATATGCCGTCAATACCATTCTTCAACAACAAATAGACAATCTTGTCCAAACCAGCAGCCACATTACCGAGCAACAGGTTGACGATAGTGTTAAAATTTTGAAAAAGGCGTCTCATATTTATATTATTGCTGAAAGAAATTGCCGTGTAACCGCTTACTACCTGTACCACAATCTCAACCGCATAACCGACCGTGTCGATCTGTTGACCTACTACGATTTTAACCTTCCTGAGCATTTGCATCGTATCAAGCCGGGTGATGCCGTTATCTCAATTTGCATGCCGCGCTATGCTGCGCGAATTGTCAACGCCACCCGCATTGCAAAAGAGCGTGGTGCAAGTGTCATCAGCATAACCGACGCCGCCACCTCGCCCTTAGCGGAGTATTCCGACTGTCTGTTTTCGGTACGTCAGCAGAGTTACGGTCTGCACAATTCGCAAATGTCTTCCCTGCTAATTGCGGAAATTCTGATCATTCGCATCTGCTGGGAGGATGTTGAAACAGCAAAAAATAATCTATCGGAGGTCGAAGAGATTTTTCAGTCGCTGCGCCTAAAGCCTGCACACGCGCTAGTTTCCCGTTGAGTAAATCAACCGCCCAGAAAATAAAATTATCTTTACAGGTAAGCTTTATATAATGCTGTTAATCGACCTACTCAAAAGATATTAAAAGTGTCGAAGAACGGGGTTTACGCAAATGCGTAAACCCCGTTCTTCGTATAAGCGTGCAAAAATCCAGATATGAAAGTACAAGGAGCCCCTTTTCAACTAATCAATTTTTAGCCCTATTTGTCGTCCAAGACAGTACGTAATCATCTCATAGCTGTTTTTCATATTTTTTCAATTCGCTACCGGGATAGCGTAGATTGCTAACTGATCCCCTAGCTTTTTAGTTCTTTTTAACAAAACCATTCTAGCTCCGTTTTTTAAAATAAAAGCCCCTGCATTCTTTGCAAGTCTAGCCCAAGGGCTGCCCACTCAATAATTGTCATTTTTTTTAATTTCTAAAGTATTTTTAGTGATAAATTTATTAATTTTCCCCTTGAAAAACAAATTCAAAAATGATATGATTTATTAAGTTTTGTGTTTTTGGCATTAATTTACAAAAATATTTTTTATTATCGTAATATTTTTTATATTTCCTACAAATTATTATTTTGCTACAATATTATCCCCCGTATTTATTGTGAATTATGCCGTATTAAACTGATTGTTGTTGAAAAACTCAGGCGGTTTTTAATAATGAAGCCAAAATCTGCACTACGAAATAAGGAGAAGAGAAAAGTGTTAATGTTAACAAAAAACGGATTCTACAAAACACTATCGTTTGCTATGGCATGTCTCTTGATGATAAATGCCTGTTTGTTTACGATAAATGCCGCTACGGATGATGGATCACTTTACAAAAACGGAATACGTTTAAAAGATGGAGACCATGTAACAGAAACCGATGAGCTGACATGGCAGTTAAGTATTTCTGATAAAGCAATGGCACAGGGTGTCACCATTATTTTGCCGGATAGATTGCTGCCAAATATCACGGGAGCTAATCTGGATGACCTTTTTGCTACGACTGAAGGCAACGAGGTTTATCTTTGGTCTGAAACCAATCATGACTCTGGCAATTTGGATTCTGGAGAGCTCGTTTCTGGAGATCCCGATTCTAGTGAGGTGACAATGCGCACAGTGCGCATCCCCTGTATCATCGATGTTTCACAGGTTCACGATGGCCAGATTAACATCGCTGGTATGAATCTGAATGTCATTTTGTCTGCTGCTATGCCCTTATCTACACCGACGTTTAAAGCAATGACAGCAGATCCCGTCATTTCTTTGTTTACTACAAAAAGTGAAGCTGGTAAGACAGTAGCAGATCAAAATATCTCCGATGTCGCTTCTGTCAGTATGTATGATGAATTTTTGCTTCGCTTTAACTGGGATAATTTAGGCTCGTCGGCCAGTCCGTCAGACTTTTATGAGTTTGACCTACCCGAAGAGGTGAGCAGGCCGACCAGTACAGATTCCATGAACATATATCCTGTCCCCACTGCCGCCTACCCCGGTTTCCCGGTAGATAAACCTTTCGCGGTTTTAAGCTGGGAAGCAGGTAATCCCACTCTACGCATTACGTTTCAAGATCTGGGCCAATATGAATATGGTGGAAACATATATAACGCATTTGAATTGTTGGGCCAAACCGAGATAAATTTTCTATGTAATCTAGATCGCGATGCGCTTGATGCAGACGATCAGGGAAGAGTGACGATCGGTCTGCCTTCTTCGGTGACGGTTGTTATCGACGAATTGGTTCCCAAGCCACCACAGCTCAATAAAACAGCCGGAGAGATTGACGAGCACGGTGAGGTAGAGTGGACTATTACATATACACATCCCACCCAAGCTTATCACGGCGAAATCCCCACAAAACTGGTTGATGTGCTGCCTGATGGCATGGATTATGTCGCCAACAGCGCCCTGACCTCGGTAGATAACGTTGCTCAAACCGGTTTGGTCAATTTCCAAGACGGTATACTTAGCTGCGACTTATCTTCTATTGGGTCTGGCGAAACTTTAACACTCACCTATAAAACCCGCTTGACAGATTCTGAACTACAAAAAATATGGCTTTCTACTAGTCCGGACCAAAGATACTCCAACGCCGTCACCGCCGTTCACGACAGCGGAGCGGTTACAACCGAGGGAGATGGCAGCTATACTGTTGTTGTTGACGACAGCTGGCAAAACAGTATTGTCATTCAAAAAGACAGTCGCACCATCGCACCTGCTTCGGACGGTGACCTTTGGAGAATCGACTGGACAATTACCGTTCGCACGGCAAGTCGTAACTTTAAAACCCTTGAAGTGATCGACACCTTGGGTAAAGGCCTTAATTTAGAGCCTGGATCTATCGTCATCAAAGCGGATGATAGCCCCTACACCGCCGATACCGTTATCACATCAATGGACGGAAAGACCGTTATGACTGTTAAGTTGATTGAAAGCGGCATTCCCGAAACTGCCGCCGCAAAATACGAGATCAAATATTCAACAACTGTAAAACCTGAGTATTTTGAGCAAACAGGCGACCTAACCGATGAAAGCCTCAAAAACTTCGCTCAGCTTAGATATGAGTGGAAAGATTCTGGCAGTGGCACCGGTTTGGTATCACCCCCAGCAATTGAGAAAAACCCCTCTGATATTAATAATGATTTAATTCGAAAAGATAACGGTCAATATGATTATGTCAACCACAAAATGCCATGGACTATAACTGTCAACCCTAACAAAGTTAATTTAACCGAGGTTAAGTTAGAGGATGATTTGTCGTCGTCGTCCCCTGCGCATCGGTTTGTCGCCGATGACGGAGATTCCGTTAAGGCCATTGACGATATTAGAGCAGCTGTCATCGACGGCTTGACGCAAGCAGGGCTTGATTCAGCTGTTTTAAGCGATGTTACGATAGTTGATAATAAATTGACTATATTGCTCGGGAATCTTGGAGAAAACAGCTTTAAGTTTACAATTAACACCTATGTTTCTGACAATACGTTTTGGGCAAGCAATCAATCCGGAACCTTTAGAAATACAATTGTCATGAAGCAGGATGGAACCAAAGTCAATGGTCTGCCCATCTCTAAGGATGTTTCTGCAAATGATTACATCAAAGTTTACAATGAGGTACTCTCCAAAAAGCATATTGGCTTTGACCCCAAAACCAAAAAGGTGACATGGGCGCTTACCGTCAATAAAAATGCGTTGAACTTAGGTGACGTCACCATTACCGATACGCTAGCGCAGCATCTCATTTGTAATGTTGACGACGCTAAACTTGACGGCACCGCTTTCAGTGGTGACAACACTTTTGAGGTCGATGGACAGAACATTACAATCCGTCTAAAAGATGTACAGAGCAAGCATATCATTACTTTTACGACGACCATTGACATTAATGCACAAGAGCTGCGAGAACAACCTGAAATCTCCTTTGTCAATTCGGCCGACATTGTTAGCACAACTAATAATATACCGGTAAATAGCGGTAACGCTAATCTAAAGGTAATCACTAAAGTGCTCAATAAAAATTCCCCATTAATTAGCGGCATGATTGCCCACTACACCATAGACATCAACCCTTTGGGTCTAGATTTGCTTGATGATCAGGCTGCCGGCAGCAAACTTCAGGCTGAGGATACCCTTCCTGACGGTCTTTACCTTGATTTAGAAAGCATCAAGCTGTATGAGGCAACGCCCAGTTGCGTGTCCTCTGGCGGTACATATTCTGTTGTTTTAACACCCAACAGTACACCCATAGAAAACGCGACTATTGATTTTGATCCTCAAACTCGGAAGCTAACAGTGGATATTCCAAACGCTAGTGCAAGATATGTTCTTACTTACGATACTTTTATCGTTCGTACGGATACCAATCTTGTAAATAGCGTATCTCTGGTGGGCAGCGTAATTCCGCAAAGCAGCGAAAACAGCAACGCGCTAAACTCCATGTATATTAGCAGCTCGGGCTTTGCACGCATGACTTTACCTGCGCAAAAGTTTGTTTCCATTCAGATCAAAAAGATCGATGGCAGCAAAAATATATTGCAAGGCGCTAAATTTGGACTTTTCGCCAATAAAACGGATACCGAGCCCCTGGTGCAGGCAACTTGCGACGATGCCACCGGAATTTGCACGCTGGCCGTTCCTAAAAGCTTGGTGAACGGATTAACCACCCTTTACTGGAAGGAGCTTGCAGCGCCCAGTGGCTATGCACTCAGTAACGAGTGGCATGAGCTGGATATAGCCAGTCATGATCCAACCGCAGTTATTGACGTCGTAAATGTTGATGCTGCACAGTCAACCAGTGCCAGAATCGAGCTGATTAAGACAAATGATGTCAGCGAAGGTCTTGCAGGTGCAATTTTTGCTCTGTATTTAGACAACGAGTGTACAATTCCGGTTTTAAACAGCTCAGGCGAAGAAATGGTTGCCCTGAGCGACACCGACGGAAAGGTAACCTTTAATGATCTTTATCCAGAACAGACCTACTATATAAAAGAGCTGCGCGCTCCGGTAGGATATGTCCTTTCTGAACTTGTAACAGCCTTAACTGCCAAGCAGACATGGGCTTCACCACACCAAATTGTAAACGAAGCGAACAATGTTACGCTTACGCTCACAAAAACAGACGCTATTGATGCGCAAAACCTTCTTGCCGGTGCAGTTTTTGCACTGTATGATACTGCTGATTGTTCAGGGCCAGCAATAGCACAAGAAACCACTGATTCTGGCGGAAAATTAAGCTTCAGTGGATTGGCACCCCAAACGCACTATTATGTCAAAGAGGTTTTAGCACCGGGGGGTTATCTGAGAACGACTGATATTTACCATTACTTCTCAGATACGAACAACAACACAATCACCGGCCAGATTGGCAACTATCCAATTGGTTGGGATGAAAAGGGCATGATAACCATTACCAAAACGAATGTCGACGGCACACTAAAGCTTTCGGGCGCACGTTTTGCTTTGTATCGTGATGATAAGGTCACACGCATAGGCGAAAAAGATACTGACCAAAATGGCATTTGTACTTTTACCGGCCTTGCTGCGGGTACCTATTACATCAAGGAAGTACAAGCGCCGTCGGGGTATGCACTTTCTAGTGAATGGTTTTCTGTAAAGGTTACGCTTAATTCTTCAGAATCCATTACCATAGAAAACAAGCCCACTCGACGGGCACCCAAAAAATATAACGGCGAAAAACCGAAGGATCCTTGGGAGAATTTTAATTTAATTAAAAAGCCCGCTCCCCTCCCCCCTGTCGTTGAAAAAGTGCCTAACCCCAAAACAGGTGCCGAAGATATCTAAGCATTGGTCGTTTTCTTTGACAAACACCCGCCCACTATCACCACCTATGTGTACGTTAATAGAATTTGTTTTCTAGAAAAGCACTGAACATGAGATTTTTTCTAACAAACTAATCACGGCTAGTAATAAAGTCTGCTGCTCCCTGTGTTTAGCTAGGGATGTAGCGGGCTTTATTGCTAGCCGTTTGATGTTTACGTATGAACAAAATACAAAAGGTGAAAAGAAGGTATATAAATAGCAGCAAAAATCGCAAATCAGATTTCAGGCTTTAAAAATGTCATGCGCAAAAATATTATGGACATAGATAAATGTATCATATCTTTTCATCGTTGCAGCAACAGGCCGCGCTGCAGCAGCAAACACCGTCAACGTAATCGCCCGCGCTGCGCCTTTCCATCAAAACAATATTTCTCCAGTTCCCAACGCGGTCGCGACCGATTTTTTCGCGATAACCCACCATTCGAAACCCACAGCTTTCATGCAGGCGGATGCTTACCGTATTATCTTGCATAATCCCAGACTCAAGCGTCCAGAAGCCATTTTCCTCGGAAGATCGAATTAGTTCAAGCAACAGTACCTTTCCCACGCCATGTCCACGGTAGTTCTGTGCTATGTAGACACTAACCTCCGCCACACCCGCATATGCACAGCGGCCCGACACTGCGGTCAAAGCTGTCCAACCAATTACCTTACCATCTTCTATGATAACCAACCTGCAATCTTTAAGGTGTGAGGCATTCCATTCGCCCCAGGTCGGACATTGCGACTGAAATGTCGCCAGGTTGGTATTCAACCCCTCCTGATAGATTTGTCTGACTTCGGGCCAGTCGGATTCAACCATTGCTCTGATTTGATAAGCCATTGCCTTCAAACCACCTTTCGTATCATTTGCGATTTTTTATAAGTGTTCGTTTTGCTTCTATCTCAAGCGAGCAGTTCACATAAAATTTATTGGATGTGATATAACTTAATTTTAAAATTAAAATTTGTCAATATTTTTTCACCATATTTCAGTTATTAAAATTACAAATATCATTGCTGCATCAAATAACGCTTGCGGCAGTTTAGATGTTATGCATATAATAAATTGCCATCAGCTTGTGCCGATGGCAATTTGCATTATCGTTAACTACGCACTTGCGCGGCACAAGGTTTTATATCAGCGCAATGTAACGCAATTGTATGATTGGCTTGTGTTTATTATCCCTAGGTGCGAATAAACTTTCTAGGATTTTGGTAGTAAGCTGGCGGCAGTATCGAAACGATACTGCCGCCAAATTTTATAATTTAGTCAATTATCAACACCAGCTGATTGAGGTGATCGCCATCTATTTGTTACTTGCTTCCTGATAAAATTCCCAGGCTTCCTTATCGGTGAATCCTTCGTGAACAATCTTGGCGACTGCTTCAGCCATGACGGCAGGGTGATTGCTCTGAAAGATATTTCTGCCCATATCCACGCCCGCTCCGCCATGCAAAATGACATTGTAAGCCAACGTAAGCGCTTCATTTTCCGGCAATTTTTTGCCACCGGCAACGACAAGTGGAACAGGGCAAGCTGCGACAACTTCTTGAAAATCATCGCAGTAATATGTTTTGATGATATTTGCGCCTAACTCCGCCAAAATGCGGGTGGCTAGCTTAAAGAATTTTGGTGTCCGTTCCATTTCCTTGCCGACCGCTACAACGCCCATAGTGGGAATGCTGTAACGCAGACCGGCGTTGACTGCTTTTGAAAGATTATCTAAGCTTAAAAGCTGCCCATTGCCGCCTATAAAGGTTTGAATTGCCATGC
Organism: Oscillospiraceae bacterium MB24-C1; assembly: GCA_030913685.1. Lineage (NCBI taxonomy): Bacteria > Bacillati > Bacillota > Clostridia > Eubacteriales > Oscillospiraceae > Oscillospiraceae bacterium MB24-C1. The sequence goes on from CP133187.1 coordinate 967,423, forward strand.
AGTCGGTGTTCATACGAATGCAGTCTTCGATGTCAACTGCGATCACCTCGTGAGAGAGATCGTCATTGAGCATAGAAGAGCCAGAAGTAACACGCAAAGCGATTCCCTTTTCGCACTCTGGTGGGACGCAGGTGCGCAGCGCACCGCGCGTGCCCATTAAAACATCCACATGGGGCAATAGCTTTGGGATAATCAAATCCAGTCGCTCCAAGCCCGCAGTCGAGCCCATGAAGTAGCCGTGGTCAAATGCAAACATAACAGTTTTTCCGCTTTTTTTATTAAAAATGTTGGCAAGGTGCTTTTTCATGCCCCAGTCAAGATTATTTGCACCTTTGACGTAGAAACTCTGGTCGTTTGCAAATGGCTCATCCACATAATAGTTTTTGGATACTTTGATGCCATCGAGATCTGCCATAATGAAATCCTCCTTTTTACGGTTGATAATATTCAATGCTCTATGCCTTGCGCATCAGCGGGAAATGTACTTTCCTGCTGATGCGCAAGGCATAGCTGTAGGCAAATGATGCCACAGCCACACCAAGCGGAAGATGAGAGAAATGTAATTTAGAAATCGTAGTTATTTACGTTATCTTTGTTGAAGACGGCGCGCTCGGGGAGAAGCACCACACCATTGTTTGTCGGCGCAGTGGTAGCACCTTCAACCAGGCAGTCGTTGGGCATAATCTCAACTGTGCCAATGTTCGGGATGTCTAACTTATCTCCGACCTTAACAGTATTACCTGCTGCGAGGTAAGCGGCGAGATAGACGCCAATACCACCCTGAAGACCGCAATCCCACAGGCCCCACTGCTCAATGATTCCAGCCTCGCAATAATCCTTGATGGACATTGGGGAGGCAAATCCGGTGATGGTTATGTCCTTCTGAGTCAGTCCAGCATTCTGCACAGCTTTAAGCTGGCCAGGCAACGCGGTAGAGTCGTTACAGATGATGAGGTCAATATCTTTCTGTGCCTCGAGAATGGAAGCACCGATAGAAACGGCCTTTTCAGCGTCCTGCTCCGAGTAGTAGTTGGACGGCGCAACATTGACCCAGTTCGGATACTTTTCTTTAATGTAGGCTTCGCCGGCTACCTGCCAGGAGTTCTGGTCGGCAACCGTTGCCTGTGAGTAGTGCCAGCAATATTTTACTTCGTCCTTGACGGGGTCTACACCGCGGTTCTTCAAGGAATCCGCGCCCATATCCACCAACATTTTACCGAGGAGATCAGGTGTGCCCTGAGAGACCATCAGGCTTCGCGCAGTATCAGAAACGTCCGAGTCCCAGGTGACGACGGTCATGCCCGCAGCAATAGCGTCTGTTAGCGCCGAGTCAAGACCGGTAGCGTCAACCGAAGAGACACAAATGGCATCTGCACCTGTCGCAATGGCGTTGTTGATGACCTGCACCTGATCGGCAACAGCGGCATTGGGGCTGCCCTGATAATCAACGGTGAATCCCCAGCTTTTGGCATATTCTTGTGCGCCCTTGTTGGCAGATTCAAAGAATGCGTTTCCGGTAAGCTTCGGGACAAATACGACGGTTTTGCCTTTCACCGATCCGTCGGTCGCGGCTTCTTGAGATGCCGGTGCGGCAGCGGAAGAAGGCGTTTGCGGAGCCGAAGCGGGCGCCGCAGTGGAAGAGGCAGGGGCGGAATTTCCGCATGCAGCTAATGAAAGCGCCAATGTCATTGCAAGCGTGAGAGCCAAAATCCTTTTCATTCAATTTTCCTCCTGTTTTAGTCAGTTTTATTTGAAACACATTTGTGTTTACAAATATACATTAACTTAGGTGTTTTTTACTCCCGCCTTGAATAGTTTGCGAAACATTATAGAAAAGCTGCGGTTTTGTGCCAGAGAGCGCCCGATTATAACAATAAGCAGCAGCATACCCACTGGGATATCAAGATATTGCGTGCTTACCTTAAAGCAGAGAGGAAGTCCAAACTTGAGTACGCCGATCACCACGGCAGCCAGCGCTGTACCGATGATGCTGCCCTTGCCACCAGTGTTAAGCGTTCCGCCGAGGACAACGGCCGTGATAATAGGTAGCGTAAACGAAAGGCCGATATCGCTCTTGGCGGTACCCAGATAAGCGGTCAACACAATACCGGCGATGGAAGCCCCCACGGCTGAAAGCATATAGGTACTCATGATGACGAGACGTGTGTTAATACCCGACATTTCGGCTGCCTGTTGATTAACTCCAACCAGAAATACGCGTCTTCCGTATTTAGATTTGTGCAGCAATATGTAACAAATGGTAATTAACACGACAAACAGAATGATCTGGAATGGGATAACGCCGAACATTTTATATTTGGCTATGCGGGTGAACTGCTCCGGAAAGCCGCTGATGCCCTTGTAGCTCGCAGTTGCAGAAAGATTTGATATCAGCAGGGCCACGCCAGAGTAAAGAAAGCTACCGCCTAGCGTCACCACCATGGGCTGCACTTTACAGTAAGCTACAAAAAAACCCGAAAGTGCCCCGCAAAATGCTGCTATGACCATCGAAAGAATAACCGCTACCCAGATATTCAACCCCGCGTCCTGCCAGCTGACCCCAATAACAATAGAGGTCAAACCGACAATAGAACCAGCTTGTATATCAATTCCGCCTGTAATCATAACAAAGGTCACAAACAGGGAAATGATACAGATTGAAATGATGTCATTGATCGACAGGAGCATACGTGCCAGAGTAAACTTGCTGCTGGCCATAGAAAAAATGACAATTTCCAAAACGAGGATGGTGAGCAGTGCCGCTTCCCAACTGGCTAAAGGCTTTTTTAAGCGCTTGATAAACGTACTGTTCATGTCGTTTGCCCCCCCTTGGTTATTTGCACTGCCGAGGTGCGGGCTGACAGCCGCTCTCTGCGGTTTTTCTCAGCCACTCGCTGTTGCATCAGGGCGTCTACAACCACGATTGTAATTAACAAAACACCAGTGATGGTATTGTCGTAGTCGGATGAGAAACCGAGAAAAACCAGTATGCGACTGATTGAGGACATGATTATGGCCCCTATTGACGAGCCGATGATGCTGCCCAGTCCACCGGTAAGGCTTATTCCACCGAGGACGCAGGCTGCGATGGCTTTCATCTCGTAGTTGACGCCGGCTGTCGGCGTAATAAAGCCGATTCGTGAGGAGTAGACAATGCCTGCGACAGCGGCAAAAGCGCCGCACAGAATATAAGCGCAAATTTTTGTGGTGCGCACCGGAATTCCAACCAGCGTTGCGCCGGCGGCATTGTCACCAACCGAAATAAAATATTTACCTCGGCGCGTTCGGGTTAAAATGACATGAATTGCAATGATGGCGATTAGGACAACGGCATAAAAAACAGTTAAACTGCCAACGAGCTTTTTCTGCGATACGAGGGTGAATTCAGCGGGCAGATTCTCGACCCAGGCACCATGGGTGTAAACATAGATCAGCCCTCTAACCACGCCGTTTGTGCCTAATGTGAATATAAGGGAAGGTATGCCCATGACCGCGATGCCCCAGCCATTGATTAGCCCGATGACGCTACCTACGCAAATTCCGGCGACAAAAGCGATACCCCAGCTTGCTCCGTCGCGAAGCAACGTTGACGATACTGCCGCCGAAAGGCCCAGTGTGGCACCTATCGAAACATCAATCTCACCGGTCAGTATGACAAATGCGATACCGGCTGCGAGCAAGGTAAAAACAACACTGTCATTCAGGCAGTTGATCAGTGAAGTGGGTGCAAGAAAAGCTGGATTGATCAAGCCGACTCCGCCGAATAAAAGAACGAGAAACATCAGGCTGCTTATCTCGCGCGCTTTAATAAACTTTTTGATTAGGTTCATGTGCGCACCTGCTTTCCGTCCAATACGCCAAAGGCGGCCGACATCAGGCTGTCCTGATTGATCTCTTCCTTTGAAAACTCGCTGTTAATTCGCCCCTGATACATCGTGACAACACGATCTGAAAGTTCGATTATTTCTTCCATATCCGAAGAGATGAGCATGATGGCGACACCCTGATCGCGTAGCTTGTGGATTATGGTGTATACTTCGGCGCGTGCTGCGGCATCTATTCCTCTGGTGGGCTCGTCGAGTATAACCAGATTGGGATTGGTGGAAAGCGCTCTGCCAATGACGATTTTTTGCTGGTTTCCGCCCGAAAGGCTGCCCGTTATCTGATCCTGACCGGTCACCTTAATGTGAAAATCCTGAACGTAGCATTCAGTTAGGTCGCACTCCGCCTTTTTGCTGAGAAAAAACCTGCCCATCGAAAGATTATAAAGGATGGAGGAAGTTGTATTTGCCGCCACATCGCTAATCTTAAACAGACCATGCAAATGCCGGTCCTCCGGTACATAGTTGATGCCGGCCTGTATGACTTTGGCTGTGGAAAAACCGGTGATATCCCTGTCTTTCAGCAGGACTTTTCCACTTAAAATAGTATCCCGCCCGATTATGGTGGTTGCAAGCTCGGTTCGTCCGGCACCCACAACGCCCGCAACGCCCAATATTTCACCCGGATAGACCTCTAAATTGATGTTGCTAAACCCGTAACCAGAAAGTTCTTTGACAGTGAGCACCGGCTTCAAAGTTGTGTAGTCAATTGCGGTTATTCTGCACCCGGTCTTTTCGTCACATTTCACCTCGATACTCGGGGGTAGCAGACCCTTGACCAACATTTCGCGCGTGAAGTCTTCTATCGGCCCGCGCAGTGTTACAATGCCATCTCTAAGAATAGCAACGTGAGTGGCAATTTCGAACACTTCGTTAAGACGATGCGTGATATAGATGATGCCGATGTTCTTGGCCTTTAAATCGGCTATGCAGGCAAACAAGCTGCCTACCTCGTCGAAGGTAAGGGCGCTGGTTGGCTCATCCAAAATAAGTAGACGCGCATTTCGCAGCAGCCCCCTTAGTATTTCTACCAGTTGCTGCTCCGCTATCGAAAGACTACTCGCCTTTCTGTTCATATCCAGCTGCCAGCCTACTTCATCCATAAGCGTCGCTAGTCTGCTGCGCAGGATGGAGGTTTTCTGTTCAAAACCGATAAGAATGTTTTCCTCTACCGTCATATTCGGGAATATCATCGGCTCCTGTGGCACCATATATATGCCGTGAGACAAGGCCAGCGCGGGCTTTGTAAGATGAACCTTTTTGCCATCAATTTCAATACTGCCGTTGTCCGGCTGGTAAATTCCCATAATAATTTTCATTAAGGTGCTTTTGCCTGCGCCGTTGCCGCCGATAAGCGCGACCACTTCGCCTGCGTTGACCGTTAGATCAATGCCTTTAAGAACGGCGTTTTGCCCGAAAGACTTATGGATATTCAGGGCGGAAAGAATAGTAGCATTGGCCGCCTTTTGTTCTGCCATACCCGTACCTCCGTGTAACTCTTTGCTTCGTGAACAAAAGTTTTGATTGACGATTTTTATTCCATGTTCTTTTGAGACAATGATAATTTATTTAAAAACGATTGTCAATTGATCGAATTGTGCCCTCCTTTCATGAAATTGGATATTTTACATAATTACCCGTTGCTAAATTAGGCGTTATTAAGAATAAAGGCGCAAAATTAGTCGCTCTGCACAAAGGAAACAATTGGGATTCTTATAAATTCCTCAAAAATAATTTTTCCGATATTTGTTTGACAACGCTATGCTTTGGCTGATATACTTAAACAAAAGAAAACATTAATTACATTTGTTTAAGAAAAGTGGAGAATTGAATGAATTACGAAGAGTCGTTGATCATTAAAACAGCATGGTACTATTATTTAGAAAATATGACGCAGCAGCGCATTGCCGAGATATTAGGAATTTCTCGCATACGCGTCATTAAACTATTAGAAAAAGCAAGGCAGACTGGTGTCATCCAGTTTAAAGTGCGTAGGGACAGTGCCGTCCGCATGACCCTTGAAAAAAAGCTTTGCGAAAAATATCATTTACAAGATTCTTTTGTCGTGCCGACCAACCCAGAGGCAGATGGTGTCAATGAAACCATCGCCAAAGCCGCGGCAATGTATATTAGTGATCGCATCAACGAAAATACTTATATCAATATCGGCTACGGTGATACACCCAGCCGTGTACTTAATAATCTTGCTATGATGAGCGAGAAGCCAATCACCTGCATTTCGCTTACCGGTGGTGTCAACTATTACCTGCCCAACACGCATTCGCAGACTTTCAACGCCAGACTGTTTTTGATGCCCGCTCCGTTGATCGCCTCTTCTGACACGCTGGCCCACGCCATGCGCCAAGAAGCGTCGGTGACCGAAATATCGCGCATGGCTATGCTTGCGGGCATCACAGTCGTCGGCATCGGTGGCATGTCGGAGGACGCCACTATTTTCAAATCCGGCATCTTGAGCAAAAATGATCTGCTCTATCTTAAAATGCAGGGTGCGGTTGGCGATATGCTCAGTCATTTCCTTGATGAAAATGGCAACCTTTTAAACCACGATGTTGAAGATCGGTTGATCAGCACGCCTTTAGAAACGATCAAAGGGCTTGACAATGTCATAGGTGTAGCAGCGGGCAATGACAAGGTTGCCGCTATACGTGCGGTGCTGCGCGGCTCTTATCTCGATGTGCTCATTACCGATGAGAATACAGCACATCAGCTTTTAGAGAACGAATAGCGCCAGAGCGCAAACGAAGCTTAATGGCAGTTATTCACTGTTTCAGGTCGTCCATGCAGTTTTATTTTACAATAATCCCGGGTTAAATCAGCGCGTTTTATGGCAGCAAAACCTGATATAGAAGCTAAAAGGAGGTTATCAATCGTGTCTCAGAAATATTTGATGGCGCTTGATGCAGGTACAGGCAGCGTTCGGGCTGTTGTATTTGACATTTGTGGGAACCAGGTCGGTTGTGTCCAGCGTGAATGGACACATGCTGAAAACCCACAGTGGCCCGGTAGTATGGATTTCAACTGGGTACATAATTGGACTCTTGCCTGTGAATGCATTCAAAAAGTTCTAGTGGAAGCGCAAATCTCCTCTGCTGATATTGCGGCGGTGTCCACAACTTGTATGCGTGAGGGCATTGTGCTTTACGACGCTACTGGAACCGAAATTTGGGCCTGTGCAAACGTAGATGCCCGCAGTACCGATGAAGTAGGCCAGCTTATCGCACTAAACCCTGAGCTAGAGAAGGAAATTTATCTTGAGTCAGGTCAGACCTATGCACTAGGCGCCCTGCCACGGCTGCTTTGGGTTAAAAATAAGATGCCTGAAGTTTATGAAAAAACTGCAACCATTGGTATGTTCAACGACTGGTTGATATATAAACTGACGGGCGTACTTGAAATTGAGCCTAGTAACGGTTCCACAACCGGTATATTTAATCTTAAAAACAGAGCGTGGAACGCTGAAATTGCACGCAAATGCGGCCTTCGGGACGACATATTCCCACCTGTACGCGAATGCGGCTGCAAAATTGCACAGGTCAGCGAACAGGGCGCCCGGCAGACTGGCCTAGCGACCGGAACCGCCGTTGTTGTCGGCGGAGGCGACGCGCAGCTGGGTTGCATCGGTGTCGGAGCCGTTGACGCGGGTCAGGCCGCGGTGTTTGGCGGCAGCTTTTGGCAGTATGAATATAATACGGCTGACGGCAGTACCGACCCTGGCTGCCGGGTGCGTGTCAACTGTCATGCCGTTCCGGGCATCTGGCAATATGAGGCACTGGCTTTTAAGCCCGGCTTGGTCATGCGTTGGTTCAGAGACGGTTTCTGTCAGCTCGAACAGCAGTTCGGCTGTCAAACAGGGCAAGACCCTTATTATTTAATGGATCAAGAGGCCGCAAAGATACCCGCTGGTTGCTACGGTATGATGTGCGCTTTTTCGGATGTCATGAACTATATCAACTGGAAGCACGCCGCACCTACTTTTACCAACTTTGATCTGGATCCCCAGCGCTTTAATCGCTATACATTTTACCGCGCTATTTTAGAAAATACCGCGCTGATCACAAAGGGCCATCTAGAACTGGTGCGCGAAGCTACCGGCAATGCGCCGGATGAAATTATTTTTGCCGGGGGCGCTTCGAAAAGTCCACTCTGGTGTCAGATTCTTTCCGATGCCCTCGGTATACCTGTAAAGGTGCCGGTTGTAAAAGAAGCCACCGCGCTTGGCGCTGCAATCCTTGCGGGATATGGCGTCGGTATTTTCAGCGATATTTCTCAGACGGCACATAATCTGGTTAAGTGGGATAGAACCTACACCCCCAACATGGAAAATCACGCGGTTTACAGCGAGAATTATCAGCGTTGGAAACAGGTTTATAAGGCACAACTTACACTTTGCGACCAAAAACTGACCAAAAATATGTGGATTGCCCCCGGGCTTTAGATTTGAGTCATTTCAAGCGAGAAGTCTAAGTGCTCTATCTAGCAAAACGATTGACTTTTGCGCCATCATCGCGGCGTATCCAATGCATAATAATTACTAAAAAGGTGGGTGTACTAAATGTATGTATTAAATGAAAGCGAACGGGAATATCGCTTTGGCAACAGCGGGCCAAAATATTTGATGAAAGGCCCCCGAATGAATTTTGCTGTGGTACAGTTTTTGGCGGGAGAAGATTTCACCGCACATTTCCATAACACGATGGAGGAGAATTTCTTCATTTTAGAGGGTGAGATTGATATTGTCGTCGATGGCAAGGTCAATAAGCTTAAGCAGGGAGATTTTATACATATTGAACCGGGTGAAATTCATTATTGCGTGAACAACTCTAACGCGTTAGTAAAAATGATTTCAACTCTTGCACCTTTTCAGGAAATAGACAAGGTCGATATTCCAGACTATAAGTACTGATTGTCGCATCGCCTAACAGCGGAAAGTTTATATTTGCTACCCAAGTACCATCAATTGATCACTCCTGTTTATCAATCCAACAAATCCCAACTCAATCTATTGCCGGCGGTTGCTTTTTACATGAGGAAAGCAACCGCCGGCAGCTTATGTCAAAAATGCGGGGTTAGAATATCTACTTTTTTGTATAAACAGTAAGAGCACCGAGATAATAGCAATAAAAAGAGGTATCATATGGAAGCAGTAGAAAAAACTTTACAGCAATCCGATATCGTTTTGATTCTAAGCGGTATTATCATGGGTACGGTGGCTAGAATAATCACGCTAAATGTCGACTATCGCCAAAATCCGAGTTATCCGGGCGGCTTTTTGATCAACCTGATAACTGGATTTGTGGCCGCAGTACTGGGTTCGGTTGCAATTCCGGCGCTCTTGGCTAGGAACTTTACCGCGGTTACATTCTTAACAATCGGCGTACAGCATTTTCGTGATATCCGAAAACTCGAGATGAATAGCTTATCCAAATTGGAGGATATAGAATATACCCAAAGAGGAGCTGCCTATATTGATGGTATTGCAAAAACGTATGAGGCTCGAAATTATATTTCTCTGCTGACGTCTTTGTTCACCGTATTGGCCATGAAAATTTTTTATGCCGATAACCTTATCGTTGATTGTCTTGTAGGGTTGGTTACTGGCTTAATAGCAATTTATATCTTTAAAACTTTTACTAAAGGAAAGACCATTGGTGACATATGCGACATATCTGAAGGTAAAATCACTATCGAACACTCAGAGCTATTTGTAGACGGCATGTTCGTCACCAACTTATTAGGCACCGACAGAAGTCGGGCGCTATTTCTTAACGAAGGTATCGCGGTTGTTATTACGCCCAAAAAAGATATATTTAGAATAACCCTCGATAACTTTGGGCAGCGACAGGCTATTCTATTTGAAGCTGCCAGATCTTTTGGCGTTAAACGTTTTAGATTTACGAGAAAAAACTACAAGAGCGGCAAATTAATAGTAGCTTTTGTTCCTATAATTCATAATATTGATGCATTGGTTAGCGTAGTTAAAAAGACACCCATTCTAGAGAACAGCAGAAAGATTCATTCGATTATGTCATCTTATTCAGGAGGCAATCAAAATGGGTAAACAATCTCCCGAAATAGCGGTTTATATAACAACCAATAGAGACAGGGTTATAACAGGCAATGCTTTAACACTAGTAATACCAGATGAAAATGAAAGAAAGAAAAGTGTCACAGATATCTCTAAGGCTCTTAGAGGAAATGTTTTGCAACTTCAAAATGGCGATTATTTAATTATTGTTTAATTAAATAATCACATAAAGCGCCATCCTTTTTGGGTGGCGCTTCTTCTAGTGAATATTTTAAAATTTGGAAGTGAACACTTCATATATATTTTACTATAAAGGTGTATAACCAAATGAATACTGCCATTGGAAAAAATGTTCAGCGCAAGGAAGCCTGGGACAAGGTTACAGGAAGAGCCCAATATACAGACGATCTGCCTAAGATAGGCGTTCTGTTTGCCCGTTTGCTTACAAGCACCTATGCCCATGCCCGCATTGAAAGCATCGACATTTCTAAGGCTATCGTTTTAAAAGGTGTAAAAACAGTGTTAACCGGCGCGGACTGCTCCGAATTATTTGGACCATTGTTGCAAGACCGTCCAGCGCTAGCGCGCGATGTCGTGCGTTATGCCGGAGAACCGGTGGCGATGGTGGTTGCGGTAGACGAGCCCACAGCTGAAAAAGCGGTGCGATTAATCAAAGTTCAATACCGACAGCTACCAGTTGTTTTGACGCCTTCTCAAGCGTTATGCAAAGACGCAGTACTGGTGCATAATCAGGCTAATGAATATAAAAAAGTATTAAAGGACATTTATCCCGAATCGGGAACCAATATTGCCAGCCGTTACTGCATGCGCAAGGGAAATTGTGATTTTGCTTTTGCCGGTTGCGATCATATCGTTCAAAAACGTTTCTTCTTGCCGCCTTCTGACCATCTTGCTATGGAGGTTCGCTCAGCCAGAGCAGAAATTTCTGCGGATGGTACCGTTCATATTACCACGTCCTCACAAGCGCCCTACGCCGTTAGAAAACATGTTTCAAAAGCATTTTCAATTTCCTCCGGAAAAATGCAGGTGCATGTACCGTTCGTCGGGGGCGCATTTGGCGGAAAAGCTCCTGTTACGCTAGAAATCTTAGCTTTTCTAGCTTCTCGAAGCGTAGGCGGCAAAGCCGTGCAGCTTACCATTCCCAGAGAACAAGACATGGCTTCAGCCCCCTGCCGCATTGGGCTGGAGGCTAATATTAAAATTGGCGTTAATAAAAAGGGGGTTATCCAAGCGGCAGAATTAACTTATTGGTTAGATTGCGGTGCTTATACCGACATTTCACCCTATATGACCAAAGCCATTGCAGTAGACTGCACCGGACCTTACCATGTTGAAAACCTCTCGTGCGATGCACTTTGCGTATATACCAACCACACCTACGCCACATCTTATCGAAGCTTTGCGCACGAATCGTATACCTTTTGCATAGAACGGGTTCTGGATATTTTGGCACGAAAATGTCAGATGGACCCCCTTGAACTTCGCATCCGAAATGCAATCCGCCCCGGTAGCCTGACACCTTCACGCGTTCTGATGGGCGATTTGCCAAAGTGCCTAAATCAAGTAAAACATCTGTCGCAATGGAATGGTGGAACCCCTGTTCTAATAAAAAAAGACACCGTTAACGCCAAGGGGGTGGCGTGCTTTTGGAAAACTGAAAATCCGCCTACAAACGCGATATCCGGTGCGCTTATCACCTTTAATCCCGACGGAAGCGTCAATTTGAACACGGGCGTTGTTGAAATGGGTTCCGGCGGACAGACCCATCTCGCGCAAATACTAGCCGAAAAATTAAAGATTGATGTGCAGCAGGTTCACGTTGTTATGGATGTTGACACGCGAGTTGCACCAGAACACTGGAAAACCGTAGCCAGCCTCACTGAATACATGGCAGGTTTTGCCGTGTTAAAGGCCGCCGATGACCTAATCTATCAGTTAAAATGCAACGGTTCTCAAGCTTTTGGATGTACCTTGGATGAGATTGAAGTCGCCCACGGACGAGTGTACTGCAAAAAAAATCTGAAGCAATATATAGAGTTTAAAGAAATTGTACAAGGGTATAAAGCGCCTGACGGCACCTCTATCGGAGAACCTGTGATGGGGCGTGGGGGTTTTATGCTCAAAGGGCTTTGTATGCTTGACAAGGAAACGGGACAAGGTAAAACCGGTCCCGACTGGTCGCTAGGCGCACAAGTAGTCGAAATAGAAGCGGATTTAAAAACCTATACCTATCGCATTATCTCCGCTTCTACTGTGATGGATGTAGGCAATGTGATAAATCCTGAAGCAATGCGTGCCATGGTGGCGGGTGGCATGGCAATGGGTATTAGTATGGCTAGCCGCGAATCATTTTCATTTAATTCACAAGGCATTTTGCAATCGCCTACTCTGCGAACCTATAAGCTATTGCACATCGGTCAGGAGCCTGATTATCGCGTCGGATTTGTGGAAACACCGGAAGACGGCTCACCCTATGGTGTACGAAGCTATTCAGAGCACGGCATCATCGGTATACCTGCGGCACTAGGAAATGCCTTGTCCGCCGCTTTCGGGATAGAGCTTGTATCACTTCCGCTGACACCAGAGAGAATTTGGCGAATGGCTAAGGAGAGCAACGTATGATTCCATTTGAATTTATCTATTGCCGCCCAAATACTTTGGCTGAAGCCGTGGAAGCATTTGTTCAACTGCAAACTGAAGGGCAAAATCCATTTTATTACGCGGGCGGAAGCGAGATCATTACAATGTGTAGAGCGGGCAGTATCCACCCTGGCGCGGTGATAGATATAAAGTCTATTCCAGAGTGCAACCAGCTTGAGGTGGATAACGACGTTTTAAATATCGGCGGGGCGTGCAGTCTTAACAAGATTAAAGAATCCAAGCTGTTCCCTTTGCTTAGATTGGCCTGCGGACGCATTGCAGACCACACCAACCAATGCCGTATCACGCTGGGCGGAAATCTGTGCGGAACCATCATTTACCGCGAGACCAGTCTTGCACTTCTTGTTTCGGATGCTCAGGTAACTCTGCTGGGACCAGAAGGGCGACGTACAGTTTCTTTTAAAAGCATATTTAACGGTAGAATAAATCTAAAACCCGGTGAATTTATTGTACAGGTGCAAATACCCTCTTGGGCACTAAACGAACGTTATGCACATATTAAAAAAACTGAAAATGAAAAAATAGATTACCCCTTGGTGACGGTTGCGGCTATCTGGAAGGGAGATGTTTTGCGTGCAGCATTTTCAGGCCTCTGCTCTTTTCCATTTCGCAGCGAGGAGATAGAGTCCGTTTTAAACGATCGTAGCTTATCCTGCGAGATCAGGGCAGAAAAAGCAGCCCAACTGTTGCCCGATGCAGCATATAACGACGTAGAAGGTTCCGGTGAGTATCGTGTTTTTGTACTGCGAAACACGCTATGCACCCTTTTGGAGGATTGGGAAAGTGGTAAGATATAATGGAAAAACTGTCGTTTCGCTTAATGTTAACGGAGAGACGCATGAATTAGCTGTGAGACCCTCGGATATTTTGTTGGACGTACTGCGTGAACAGTTGGGTTTGACCGGCGCGAAGCCCGGCTGCAAAAATGGAGATTGCGGTGCATGTACCATTATAATGGACGGTTTACCCATGAAATCCTGCCTGATTCTTGCCGTTGAAGCGCAGGGGCACGATGTTTTAACTGTGGAAGGGCTTGGCGGTACATCGATGGTTCAACAATCATTTGTAAATCAAAATGCGGTTCAGTGCGGTTACTGCACGTCTGGTTTTTTAATGGTTTGCCACGCACTCAAAATGAATCACCCGATTTTTCCGGGAGAATATATCATCGAAGAATGGTTGCAGTCAAATTTATGTCGTTGCACCAGCTATCAGGAAATCCGCAAAGCCGTGCGCATGATGTACGAGTTGACTTGACTTATTGCTTAGTTTTCCAGCACGTTGTTTTGAAAATAGCAAAGTTTGAGGGACGCGCTTAAACAAAAGTTTATAGCGCGTCCCTTTATATTTACGGAAACTCAAATTCTTTGTCTTGTCAAGTGCTTATAATTTCGTAAGTTGTTAATGCATGCTTTTAAGTGATAGCCTTTATCGCCGCTTTTTGTGCATGAATTTGCGTCGTGTCAAACACAGGCAGCGGAGAATCCTCTTGCTGAATCAACAATCCTATTTCGGTGCAGCCAAGAATTACACCTTCAGCACCACTGTTCTTTAACTGTTCAATGATCCGCATATACTGTTTACGAGATTCATCTGATATAATCCCAAGGCACAGTTCATCATAAATAACATGATTCACCAGTTCCACATCTACGGCATCGGGAATAATAACCGTTATCCCTCTGGATATGAGCTTTTCCTTATAAAAATCTTGAGTCATCGTATATTTTGTACCTAATAGCGCTACTTTTTTGACGCCGGCCTGTTCTAGAGCGTCTGCGGTAGCATCTGCAATATGAACGATTGGGATATCGATTTGTTCCTGAATCTGAGGTGCAATTTTATGCATCGTATTCGTGCAGATTACGATAAAATTTGCGCCCGCTTTCTCCAGATTTTTTGCGGCATCTGCGAGAATATCGGCGCTCTTGTCCCACTCGCCCTTCGCCTGGCACTCCTCAATTTCGGCAAAATCGACACTGTACAAGAATATTTTAGCGGAATGGAGACCACCCAATTTTTCTTTAACCGTTTCATTTATAAGCTGATAATATTTAACCGTGCTTTCCCAGCTCATTCCGCCAATCAAACCTATGGTTTTCATTGTATTCCCTCCTGAAATTTAGTTAAACAAAGAGCTGCCCTCTTGCAACGATTTTAACATCCCCAGCCACCTTGATTTCTCCTGTTGACTGATCAGCAAAAACTGTAATTATGCTGGGTCTCCCCACAAAATCGCCTTGACTAATATTAATTTTTTCTGTCGCATTACAGAACCCTCTTTTAAAAAGATAGGCCCCGGTCGGCCCGGCCGCACTGCCGGTTGCTACATCTTCTACCGCACCTGAATTGTCCCACGTGCGCCCTTCCATTTTATCAACGTCAAAAACATAGACAAACTTTGCATTTACCTTACTCAATAGAGCCTCAAAATTCCTTACACTAATTTTCGCCTGCCCCAGCCCAGAAGTGAGTGGAACAATTAAATAGGGCAATCCAGTTGAGACAACTTCTATCGGAAGCGTAGGGTGAAGATTGTCAGCGGTAAGATTCAAAGCCTGTAAAAACATTGCTTTTCCTTCACCCTCAACTGTTCCTAAAAACTCAGGGATGCCTTGATTCATCGTGGCGTGATAGTATTTATCCTTTTTTATCGTTTCTGATTGTAGCGTTTTTTTGTTCAACTCAAATACTGTGGTTATTCTGCTTTCCTCTGAATACAAGTTTTCATGGACGGTTGCCACCGCCCCCAAAATCGGATGCCCTGCAAAGTCCAATTCCTCTTCCACAGTAAATATTCTAGCGCGAAAACGTTTCTCTCCAACTTGTTTTAGAAAAATAGTTTCAAATTGCTTAAATTCCTGCGCCGTTCTCTGCATGTATTGAGTATCAAGCTCTTCTTCATGAATAATAACTGTTAATCCGTTTCCTGATAAACTTTTTGAACTGAATACATCTGCATGACAGTAAATCATTTACTCTCCCCTTTTCAGCAATATACCAATCATCACAGCCAGATGGCCCAATCACCGTAGTCGAAGGTGCCGCTACCATGATGCAGGTTGCCATCGGCCTTCAGCTGGCGGAAAGCGTCTCGCATACGCACCAGAATCTCTGGTTGAATATCCAGACTGTGATGAGCTGGAAACACCTTTTTGACGGGGAGGGCTGCAATCTTTTCAAGCGACGTGAGATATGCCTGTGGATCAGTGGAAGGGTAGTACGCGAACAGTGTATCCTTGTAGACAAGATCGCCGGTGAATAAGTATCCACGCTCCGGCTCCCAAAAGCAAAGATGCCCAGGAGAATGCCCCGGCGTATGTAGCGCAGTGATCATGCGCCCACCTAGGTCGATGGTGTCACCATCGTGTAGTAACCGCGTGGGTGTTCCCTGAAAGAACTTATAAGTGTTGACGTCATAACCCTCCGGTAGATCGCAACGGTCTGTAACCATCTCTCGGATGGTATCCATCGTCAGCGGAAATTCACCGTTTAGCCAGTTTAATTCCGTCTCATGGGCGTAAAAATCTGGGTAGTATTCGTGCCCGCCGATATGATCCCAATGGATATGTGTCGCTACGGCAGCCACCGGCTTGTCCGTCAGTTTTTTCACTTCTTCAGAGATGTTACAGATGCCAAGCCCGGTATCAATGAGCAAACACCGCTCTCTACCTTCAATCAGATAACAGTGCGTTTCCTCCCAATGGCGGTATTCGCTGATAATATGCGTATTTGCATCAATTTGATCAAGTGTAAACCATTTTTTCATTTCAATTCTTCCTTTATGTAATATAAAATTTCTTCCTGCTACTCTGCTAGATTGTATAAGTTATATTTTAGTTATTTGGGATTGTTAAAAAAGCTTAAATATACTCTTTACATTTTTATTGAGCTCTTTTGAGATAATATTTATGATCAATTCCTCAATAGAAGCCAAGAACGTTATGCCCAACAACAGTGCGATAGTGAAATTAAAACCGAAAGCGGCATAGAGCAGCGGAAACATAAACAGCAATGCTCCGGACGCTTGTTGCACTTTCTATTTCCTACGTTCACGCCATTAGTTGCCGGTCACCTTTTATTACATTTGTGCGTTCAGGTAATCAACTGCAAATTGTGCGTAAATGGCTGTTCCACACTCTAAAACATCTTCGTCAACATCAAACTCAGGATGATGATGGCTGCAAACGATGCCTTTGTCACGATTGCGTGCGCCTAAAAAGCCATACACACCTGGCACCTTTTCCATCAAGACCGAAAAATCCTCAGCTCCCATCATCTTGCGAAGCGGCACAAGACTGTTTTCGCCCATAATCTTGGCTGCCGCGCCACGGGCAATCGCGTTGAGTGCTGGGTGTTCGTTGATAACCGGACCGGGCAAAAATTCATAGTCGACTTGTGCAGTGCAACCATAGATAGCGGCGGCGTGGGAGGCAATCTGCGTAATCTGTTCGGGAATGCTGTGGCGAAACGCCCTGTTAAAGGTACGTACTGTTCCGACAAGTTCTACCGTATCAGCAATGATGTTGAAACGCTGTCCGCCGTTCATCATACCAACGGAAATTACCAACGCATTGAGCGGATCATTCAGCCTTGCAACAAGTGCCTGAAGCGCCATATTGACCGCCGCCGCGGCAACGATAGCATCACTACCCTTATTTGGTGCGCTGCCATGTGCGGCTTCGCCATGAATCGTAATGGTAAAGCGGTCGCTGGAGGCCATCCGCTCATCGTCTTCAAAGTTAACTGTTCCGGCATCAAGCATTGACCACACATGCATGCCAAAGATGGCGTCCACATCATCAAGGGAACCGTTTTTAACATAATGCTCAGACTGTATACCTATTTCTTCCCCCATTTGAAACAGCAGCTTGACCGTACCATGTAAAGCTTCGGGG
This sequence comes from Oscillospiraceae bacterium MB24-C1, assembly GCA_030913685.1. Classification (NCBI taxonomy): domain Bacteria; kingdom Bacillati; phylum Bacillota; class Clostridia; order Eubacteriales; family Oscillospiraceae; species Oscillospiraceae bacterium MB24-C1. Next base: position 984,930 of record CP133187.1, read on the forward strand.
TTTGAGACCAGTACCTTTGCCGCGCCCAGAAGCATCGCTGTGTGGCAGTCGTGACCACAGGCATGCATCACACCGGGGCACTGCGACGCATAGGGCTTACTCGCAGGTTCGGTGATTGGCAACGCATCAATATCGGCGCGCAGCACAACGGTTTTCCCCGCGTGTTTTCCGCGGATAATGCCGACCGCACCAGTACATTCTTTGAATTTAACGACTTCAATTCCACTCTTTTCAAGTTCAGATACAATATGTGCAGTTGTGTTAAATTCTTTGGTGCTTAGCTCAGGGTTTGCATGAAGCCAGCGGCGCTGTGCGATAACATAGTCCTTTAATTGCTTTGCCTGTCCTTTAATGTTCATGCCTTCTCCTCCCCTGCTGCGCTCACCAGATAGTCCGCCGCAAACTGGGCATATAACGCTGCGCCGCGCTGCAGAACCGATTCATCCACTGTGAATTTATCTGAGTGATTCGGCCACACAATACCTTGCTCAGGGTTTAGGCAACCGATAAATCCGAATACGCCGGGCGCCTTTTCCATCAGCATTGAGAAGTCCTCAGAACCAGTAACAGGCGGCATATCGCGCAGCTGTTCCGGCCCAAAAAGCTTGATCGCAGCAGCGCGCGCGATTTTGTTGAGAACGGTATGTTCATTGATAACGGGGCCTTCTATCGAATCATAGATCAACTCTGCAGTGCAACCAAGCGCCGAGGCAGTATCGGTTATTATTTTGCGAATACCGGGTTCAATAGTCGGTTGTACTTCGCGCGAGAAGGTGCGGATGGTCCCCTCCAACTCAACGCGGTCGGTAATAATATTGAATTGTGTGCCGCCCTTGACCGTACCAACCGTGATGACCAGCGGATTGAGCGGATCGTTGCGACGGCTAACAAAGGTTTGCAGATTAAGTATAATGGCACTGGCCGCCATTATAGCATCCTGCCCTAACTGCGGCGTGGAGCCATGTGTCGAGCAACCGTGTACAACAATTTTGAAATTATCACAGGAGGCCATTCGGTAACCGTCCTGAATATTTATGAAGGGTGCTGGCATAACGCCCCAAACGTGGCAGCCAAACAATGCGTCAACATCGTCTAAATAACCCTTTTCGACATAATATTTTGCACCAAAGCAGGATTCCTCAGCTGATTGAAACAGTAATTTGATCGTGCCACTAAGCTCCGCCTGGCATTGAGAAAGTATTTCGGCGGCACCCAGCAACATGGCCGCGTGACAATCATGACCGCAAGCATGCATTTTCCCCGGGATTTCAGACGAAAAATCCAGTCCGGTTGCTTCTTTTGTGGGCAAGGCATCAATATCGGCACGTAACATAACGCTCTTCCCTGGCCTGCCGCCGCGAATGGTACCGATTACGCCATAATAATCATTAAAAGTTGTTGTTTCTATGCCGAGCGTCTCAAGCACGCTAACAATGTATGCAGTGGTTTCTTTCTCTTCAAAAGGCAGCTCAGGATGGCGATGAAACCATCTTCGGTGCGCAATAATTTTATCTTCAAGCTGCTCCGCAAGCATTTTAATATCCACGTTATAAATTCCTTTCCTTTCTGACACAACTAAGGCTGAGGCGATTCGAAGAGTTTGTCGAACCGCCTTGCCTTTTTAAATCGGCCTTTTCTTTAGGAAAGGAATATGCCGCCACCGGGTCCCAGTGGCAGATCTAACAATGCCCAGATTACCAACTGGATAATCCAAACCACAGAAAAAGCGGCGGAGTAAGGCACCATATTGGCAATAACAGTCCCCATACCGGTGTCTTCTTCATATTTACGAGCAAAGCCGAGAATCAGTGGGAAGTAATAGAACAGAGGGGAAAGTGGATTGGTGATAGAATCGCCAATTCGGTAAGCAACCTGGGTGACTGCCGGGTCAAGTTTCATCACCATCATCATAGGTACAAAAACAGGCGCCAAAATGGCCCACTTTGCAGAAGCCGAGCCAATGAAAATATTGACGATGCATGAAACGATAACCAGGCCTATAAGCAACGGGATGCCTTCAAAATGCATGGCGGTAAGTAACTCGGAACCTTTAATGGCTATGACGGCGCCAAGGTTGCTCCAAGAGAAATAGCTGGTAAATTGCGCGCAGAAGAAACAAAGAAGTATGTAAGGTGCAACGTCCTTGAACGCATCTACAATAGCGGCGAATAAATCCTTGTCATTTTTAAATTTACCCGAAGCAAATCCATAGACAGCACCGGGAATAAACAGGAACAGCGCAACGCTAACAATAATACCGCTCATAAACGGCGATTTAGAACTCATCAGCGATTTGCTTTCCGGGTCTGCCAGAAGCGGATCGGGGCCTACACACATTAAAATGAATACCACAATGAAAAGGAGAAATGCGATTCCAGCCGCCTTTAAGCCTTTATTCTGCTCAGGTGTAAGCTTTGTTGTAGAGATATCAAAATTGTATTTTGATAAATCCGCACCGGCAAAGCGACGCGCCATAAATTTTTCGGTTATAAGAGTACCAACGATTGAGAGCGCAACACAGGAGACAACGAGAAAATAGTAATTGATGGCGGGTGATGCTGAATAGTTTGGATCCATCATTTTGGCTGCCGCCTCAGTAAAACCATATGCAAGCGCATCGGACATACCCAGCGCAATATTGGCACAAAAGCCGGCGCTAACGGCAGCAAAAGCGGTGAACATTCCTAAAAAGGGATGGCGGCCAATGCCTAAGAAAATAATCGCAGCAAGAGGCGGCATGATAACAAATGCAGCATCACCGGCAATATTACCGTTGATTCCAACGAAGATGATCGCAAAAGTAACCAACGAAGGGGGTGCGCCAGCAAGCAGTTTTTGCATGAGCGTGGCAAGAAATCCGCTTTTTTCAGCAGCACCTGATCCAATTACAGCGACAAGCACCATACCGAAAGGTGCAAAACCTGAAAAGTTTGTGACGGCCTTACTCCACATCATGCGGAATCCGGATTTTGATAGCAAATTTGTTACAGTGATAATTTCACCTGTTCCAGGATGAACTGCGCTGACACCGGCGGCACTGCATATGCCGGAAATAACAACAACCGCTACTGCAAGAATAACAAAAAGCGTCACTGGGTCGGGCAGCTTGTTACCGACCCGTTCAATACCACCAAGCATCCGGTCAAATAACGTATTATTTGTCTTTATTTTCGTCTTAACCATAAAAGGCCCTCCTCGTTGTTCGTCTTCAATGTCATAAGTTTTACACCATACAAAATGTACTGATCGATGCTCCCGCTTTGATGGCTCAAGGTAGTGTATTGGGAGATGAGTTGTCATTGTTCATTCAAACTAAAAGCACAATTATTACTGATTACGCCAACTCTACATTTGAACCTAGGTCTACCGCCTTGTTTTTATGCCACCTTCTTTCTAGTTTTAATGCTCTTCCTCGTTTCCTCCTCTCTCAATCTGGAATTTCTTCTTATATTTACAGCACCGTAATCAACAATCTACTTTATATTTAAACATAAACTTATAAAGTAGACGCGCTATAACAAATTTGAATTTTCACAAATTGTTTTTATCAACCCCTGCATCTGGGGGGTAACCCATCTGTTCTTATGATAGAAAAGTTGACTCCAAAATTGTATAGGATTCATATCTACATCAATAATGGAAAGTGTTTTATGACGCACACTATCATAAATGACGTATACAGGCAGGAACGATACCCCCATTCCCCGACTGAGCAAATTCGTTATAATTGCAGTATTATCTATTTGCATAAAAGGGTTAACAATCAAGTCCTGCATAGCGGCCTCTTGCTCCAAAGCCTTTCGGTATAGACCAACCTTTTCAATCATAATAAGCGGTTCTTGCAACACTTCCGCAAGCGGAACATGACGCTTTTGTGTAATTGGATTATTAGGTGAACCAACAAAAACGATCTGCTCTGCATTTGAATAAGCGCAAATACAATCTTTTTCCAATATCTTTTTATCAAGAACATAGATGATATCCAATGTGTTTTGACGTAACATCTGAAATAAGCTTGATGTAGAAGCTGTCTTAATTTCTACAGTTACTTTTGGGTATTTTTTATGAAAAATCGGTAATAAATTCCTGAAGTTATATGAAAAAAGCGATTCCAATACACCTATTCGGATATGTCCATTTACCTCCTGCGGTGTTTTGCCAATCGTTTTTATTTTCTTTTCAATCTGCAAAATTTCGTTTACATAGGGAATAATATCTTGCCCTACCGAAGTCAGCGCCACTTTCTTACCAATTCGATCAAACAACGGCTTCCCAATCTCTTCTTCTAGCTGCTTAATTTGCATGGTTATGGTAGATTGTGCATACCCCAGCTCATCAGCTACTTTTGTAAAGCTCTCCAATTCAGAAGCCCTTATAAAAGTGTATAGATTCCTCAGTTCCATCTTTGCCCCTCACACTTCATTTATTTTGAACGCATTGTTCAAAATCATTCGTTTTACAAAATGATTATAGCAAACTATACTGAAGTTGTACACAGAAGGCAGGATATTATGGCAAAATACCAAAAACATTTCTGAACTGTGACTAACCTGCAACTCAAAATAAAGGAGAATTATTATGGGAAAGATGGCGTACTTAAAAGAGATGCCCATTGCTGTATTAGGTGGTGGTGCGGTCGGTAAAACCTGTGCGGCTGATATGAAGCTGGCCGGAAGAGAAGTTCGACTCTATGACGCGATGCCCTTCGCCGAAACCTCTTTGAAGGATCTCGACAAGACCGGCATTCTATTTGACGGCGTGCAACGCAACCGTGACTGCTTTGAACGCTCGGGCCGCGCTTTTCTCGATCTTATCACCACCGATATGGCCGCCGCCGTCAAGGGAGCCGGACAGATCGTGGTTGCCTGTGGCTCTTGGGGCCACGAGCCGATATTCCGCGCCCTGATTCCTCACCTTGAGGATGGGCAGGTGGTTAATGTCTTTACCGATAACTTTGGCTGTCTACTGCTGCGCCGAATGATGCGCGAGATGGGATGCACCAAAAAGATCATTGTTGGTGGCTGGTCTTCCGCCCCCTATGGCACTCGTATTGAGAGTATTGGTAAGTTCCAGTTTCCCCACGTCAGCGCCAAGTACCGTGCCATCTCTCTGCGCGGCGCGGCTCTGCCAATGACCGATACCAACGACTTTCTTGAGGCCTCTCGCTATCTACCCTGTATGGACGCGGTAACACAGGGGGATGGCCCCTCCGAAGCTAACACGATCCTCGACGTCGACTTTGCCAACGTTAACCCCGTTATCCACGTTCCTGCTACTGTCTTAGGCGTCTCCACCATGGAAAACTGGGGCGTTATTTTCTGCGGTCACGACAAGACGACCTACTCGATGTATTCCCACGGCCTCTGCCCTTCGATCTGTGAAGTGCAGTATCAGTTCTACAACGAGGAGATTGCTTTGGCCGAGGCCATTGGCGTGGGTATTCCAAAATATAAGTATGAGATGTTCTTCTCCCGCCGCAGTGTGCTAACTCAGGAATACATGGGTCTGGACAAGGACGGCAATGACAATGTTGTATTCCCACTGGATCAGCCCTCCACCGAGGGCAACACCGGCCCTAACAGTATTCATCATCGCTATATGACTGAAGATGTACCGATCGGCTGCAAAGTTTATCACGACCTCGGTGTTCAATATGGCGTTCCTACTCCGATAATTGATTCAATGATTATTCTTGCTGGTTCAATGCACAAGAAGAACTTCTTTGAAACAAGCAAATACAATTTGGCTTATCTTGGAATTGACAATATGAGCAAGGAAGAGCTTCTTAATTATTTAAACAACGGCGTCTATATTAGATAATTCAGTTTGCTGGCGGGTCTCTATCTCCATAGTTACCCGCCATACTAAACTTCTATGGAGGAAGCTATGATATTTAACACCGATTATCGTGTAGAAGATTATATTTTAAACAGCCAGTGGGACCAAATGCCCCAACACATCAAGGAACGCGCCGTTGTTTGTGGCATTGATCTAATCATGGCCCTTATTGTGGGAAGTAAAGGTAATCAATTTGCTGTCGGAAATAAGGTTGCATCATCAATGATTGCTAAAGGTGATGTTTCTGTGCTAGGTTCGAAGGAAAAATATAATATTCTCGGTGCAACTATCGCTATGTCCCACGCATCAAATTCTTTCGACATCGATGACGGTCACAACATGATCAAGGGACATCCCGGAACATCGTTTATTGCAGGTATTCTTGCTGCCGCCATTGAAAAAAAAGCAACTTATAAAGAGTTCCTTACCACATTGATTGTTGTATATGAAACTTCAATTCGATGGGCGCTTGCAACGCAAAATCATTATAACTATCTTCATAGCACGGGAGCATATGGCGCTTACGGAACCGCAGCAGGCATTGCCAGACTATATAATTTAAGCAAAGAGCAATTAAACAACGCACTTTCAATCGCAGATTTTCATGCACCCATGACGCCCGTTATGCGTTCAGTAGAATATCCTTCAATGAATAAAGACGGCGTGCCATTTGGTGCTTTAGTGGGCGCGATGTCAATTATTGAAACGCTTGCAGGATCCACAGGGTATGGAAATTTGTTGGAAACGCCAGAGTATCAAAGTTATGTAGATAGTCTCGGTCAACAATTTGAAATAATGAATTTGTATTTCAAACCCTATACTTGTTGCCGCTGGGCACACCAGCCCATTAAGGCTTGTATTGATTTAATGAACGAGCACGGATTCAAAAGCGAAGATATACAGAAAGCAACTATAAATACCTTTGATTCCGCCGCAAAGCTTAGTAAAAAAATCCCACGGACTGCAGATGAGGCACAATATAATATTGCATGGCCAGTGGCTTCGGCGCTAGTATGTGGCGATGTGGGTTATAATCAGGTTTGTGAGCTGGCGCTCGGTAATCACGAAGTCATCGCCATGATGGATCGCCTAGAATTTGTAATGGATCCAGAGATGGACAAACAGTTCCCGCAGAAACGACTTGCTTGGGTACATATTGAATTAAAAGATGGAACCAGCTATACTTCGGAGATTTACGCTGCGCCCGGTGAACATACCGATATGGTAGATATCCATTGGATGACCGAAAAGTTTCTGCGTATCACTAAGCCAATGCTCAACACGGAAGAACAGAAAAAAATCTTGACAATGCTTACCGAGGATTTAAACACCCCTGTAACAGAGGTTGTTAATTCAATAAACAATTATCTGCTCAAATAATCCGATTATCTAAAAAGAAAAACACAGTAGCGGCGCTTCTCTGCAAGGACGTAAAATGAAAGGAGAACTATAATGAACTTAAACCCTTATGACCTCTTAATGGACTTCGCGATAATGTCCATTCTATTGTTTATTGCACAATACTTAAGAGCCAAAGTTCGCTTAATTCAGAAATTACTTCTTCCTTCCTCCTTAATAGCAGGATTCATGGGCCTGTTTTTAGGACCGCAATTTTTAAATGTTCTTCCCTTTACGAAAAACATCAGCTCCTATGCGTACCTTCTAGTTGTATTCTTGTTTGCATCATTATTTATTGGCAACGAGGGTGGCGGATCCTTTAAACAAACAATGGATCAAGTTGGAGACACTTTCTTAATCAACTCAGCAGTTTATTTTGGACAGTATGCAACTGCACTTCTAATCGGCGGCGGAATTCTTGTTGCATTGTTCCCTGAGGTTCCACAGGCCTTTGCAGTTTTAATGCCGGGTGGATTTATTGGAGGACACGGCGCAGCCGCGGCATTTGGCGGCGCTTTTAAAGAGCTGCTAAATTGGGATGAAGCACTCCCAATAGGGCAAACTTTCGCAACAGTTGGTTTGTTGGTTGGTGTTCTTGGTGGTGTTTTAGCCATCAATATTGCAACACGGCTTAAAGCAACACGTTTTATTAAGACAATGGCAGAACTTCCCTGAGGAATGCGAACTGGTATGATACCCAGCGAAGAACAGGAATCCATGGGTAAAAACACCGTTAGCCCCATGTCTATTGACCCTCTTACTTGGCACCTCGCGCTTGTTTTAATAGCAACCTGCGGTGGCTATTACTTAACCAATTATCTCCAAGCGTTGTTCCCCAAGTTGAGTATACCAATGTTCTCTGTTTCAATGCTATGTGGTGTTGCATTGCAGTTTTTACTTAAAGCACTTGGTCTTACAAAATATGTTAGCAAAGATGTTATTACACGAATTGGAAGCTCTGCAACAGATTATCTAGTTGCATTCGGTGTTGCGTCCATTAAGATTTCGGTGGTAATTAAATATCTATATCCAATAATAATCCTGACTCTTATAGGTGTTACCTTCGTTGTATTCTACCTTGTAATGGTTAGTAGAAAGCTGTTCCACAACTTCTGGTTTGAGCGTGGAATCTATATTTTTGGATGGTCAACAGGCGTAGTTGCCATAGGAGTTACTCTTTTAAGAATCGTTGACCCTGAATTCAAGAGCAATACCCTTGAAGATTATGGTATGGCTTATGTGTTTATGTCATTCATCGAAATTGGTTTGATTGCACTCTTGCCCACGCTGGTTGTAAACGGCTACAGTTTTGTTGCTGGTGGCGTGTGCTTAGCAATATTCGGACTTCTACTTTATATTTGCAAAAAGCGATATGGTGTTTATAAAGGAAAGGTCAGCGACTTGCGTCCGGGTGAATCTGAAGTGCTATCTAAAGTTTAACTATAAAACTTTAGATTCGTTTTTTCAACTCTTAATCATAAAATCCTATCAAAAAACGAGCGCAAGGAAAGTACCCTGCGCTCGTTTCTTATGTTGCTGGACTACCAATGATAGTTAAAAACAGGCTATACCCATGCGCTGCGTTCATTAACTTAATTCCATTTGAAAAAAGTACTGGTATGGGTTTGAACCAATACCAGCACTTTCGGCCTATCGAAAAAACAGCTTTTCATAAAATTAACGCAAATAAAAACCGCCTATCAGCGCTCCAAGCCCTGAAAACATTATCATCAGCGCAAGAAGCAACGCGATCGCCCTTTTCACAAGACCACCTCTAATTACCTTTTTATATCGTTATGCAAATATACTAACAAATAGACAGATTGAAGTCAAATCAATCGAGTGCAAAATTTCGTCAACGTATTACCAACCCAATAAACAAAAAAATATTTAATCTTTTTGACTTAATGGCAAAAATCGGGTAAAATAAAGGTGTTAATATTAGCCAAGGGAGGTTAAAAAAATGTCTGTTATGGTCATTACAAAGGATAATTTCAAAAAAGAAGTGCTTGAGTCCGATATCCCGGTATTGCTTGACTTTTGGGCACCCTGGTGTGGGCCCTGCCGCATGGTGTCTCCCCTCGTCGATGAGATTTCGGAGGAAATTTCCCATGCTAAGGTGGGCAAGGTAAATGTTGACGAGCAGCCGGAACTGGCAGCACAGTTTAAGATCATGAGTATTCCGACACTGGTCGTAATCAAGGACGGGAAAATTTCGTCTACAACCATCGGCGCAAAACCTAAAGCAGAAATTTTAAATATGCTTAAATAAACGATAGAAATCAGGCGGGCTGCTAAGCATTCCGCCTGATTTCTAAACACACGCATTTTATGATGCACCAAACCGAACTAAGGAGATTTTATCGTGAGAGAGTTTTTCCCTTTAAGTGCGAAAGCCTATGACCTTAAAACATTTTTAATTGTCATACTTATTTACATCGCCGTATCGGCTGTAACCGGCATCGTGCTGGGCCTGTTCAGCTGGATTCCGCTTTTGGGCAAAGTTTTAGGTATTGTGTCACAACTGATAGACCTTTATTGCTTGGCTGGCATCGTTGTCGCAATTATAATCTATTTTAAAATTTAAACGCTAGTGTGGAATGTGATGGAGCTATATAGCCCCCCAGAAAATTTAAATCGCATAATTTGACAAATTTTTTAAAAATATTTTGCCTTTTTAATTTACGTGGGTTATAATAAAGTCACAAATCAGCAAAAATCCAACTATATGGGGTGGACCTTGTGAAAATTAAAAAAGCAATGAAAAAGCTCTCGTTCGCCGTTCCTGCGAAAATTATTGCCTGCATTTTTCTGGTGATGGTTTTAATGGTTTCCGTCTTAGCGGTTACACTTACAAATTTGACAAACGCATTGGTTGAAAAACAAGTTGGTTTTTTAGCCAATAAAAACGCATCTATAGCCGCAGATTATTTGGATATGATGCAAAGCTCCTCCGCTTCCTTGGCCGATGAATTTGAAAGATACAGCTTTTTAGACGACGTCAATGCCGAAATGATGGTCCGAAAAGCGTTGCGCTCGGCGCTGGATGACCCTCGTATATTTTCAACTTATTTTGCGATGGAGCCAAATAAGTATTTGCCTGACACGCCGAGCGGACGGTCCTATTATGTCTACCGAAACGGTGACGCCATTGTATTGGACGTTGCAAATGATTACGCGGCCTACCAAAATGAGGATTATTACGCCACAAGTAAGGAAACGCTTTCGGCGCATCTTACCGAGCCATATCCATACCAGCTTTCTAACGGTGAAACTGTTTGGCTAATCACCATCAGTAACCCCATCGTTGACTACAACGGCACCTTTATCGGCGTGGCCAACTGTGATATTCTTACCGATACCCTAAACAATCTGCCCTATGACACCAACAACTTTAAAACTGCTTATAGCTTTATATTGACCCAAAATAATAACCATGTTACGCACACTGCTGATCGCTCACTGTTTGGGACACCATTTCAAACCGATAACACCGATGCGCAAAATGCGGTTGCGACCGGACAGGGATACGTGCATTACAGCGAAAACCGTGTGTTCGGCGGCAAATCCATTGAGATTTTTGAACCCATTAATGTCAGCGGCCTGGACCAGTGTTGGTCTAGCGCATTTGTAGTGAGCCGCTCAGAGGCACTAGCCTCAACACAGCAGGTTATCTTGCTTGTGATGGCGATTGCAATTGCGGGTATTGTGGCACTAGCCGTATTGTCAGCACATCTTCTGAGAAAGTCGCTTAAACCGGTTGACGGCATCGTTCATTTCTCTCAAGAACTGGGCAACGGCAACCTGGCGTCTGAGCTGAATATCAAGGAAGATAATGAGTTGGGGGACATTGCCTCAAGCCTAAAGGGAACCGCCACTACATTACAAGTTTATATTGGTGAGATTTCGCGTGTTTTAGGTGAGATTTCGCAATGTAATTTGGATATTACAACAACCGCTGACTTCTCTGGCGATTTTGTGCCGATCAGCACGTCAATGACAGAAATCATTGATGCCTTAAACCAGACGATGCAGCGCATACAGACCGTTTCTAACCAAGTTTCTTCCGGTGCTAGCCAGATTTCGAGCGGTGCGCAGGCTATGTCGCAGGGTGCCACCGAGCAGGCAGCCACCATTCAAGAGCTTTCCGCCTCTATCAATGAAGTTTCAAAGGGCATTCAGAATAACGCATCACAGGTTCACGAAGCAGCCAGCCGTGTTGACGAAGCCGTCCTGGGCATTAACGAAAGCAACAGCTATATGGACAAGATGCTACAGTCGATGGATGCTATCAATCAGTCCTCTCACCAGATCGGCAAAATCATCAAGGTAATTGAGGATATCGCGTTCCAGACCAATATTCTAGCGCTTAATGCGGCGGTGGAGGCTGCCAGAGCGGGTGAGGCCGGCAAAGGCTTTGCCGTTGTAGCGGACGAAGTACGCAATCTGGCCAGCAAATCTGCCGAGGCAGCAAAACAGACCACCGCATTGATAAAAGGCTCGCTCGATGAGGTAATCCAAGGTTCTAAAATTGCGCAGGAGACTGCCAGATCCCTTAAAACAGTCGAAGAAAAGTCCATGTTGGTCAAAATTAATATCGAAGAGATTGACCGTTCCTCCTCTGAACAGGCGTCGGCTATCTCGCAGATCACACAAGGCGTGGATCAGGTCTCGGTCGTGGTGCAGACTAATTCTGCCACCGCCGAACAAAGTGCCGCAGCTAGCGAGGAATTGTTTAGCCAGTCTGAAATGCTCAATAATGAGATCAAAAAATTCAAACTGCGCTCCGATAACACTGATGAAGCAATTCTTTTTGATGCGGCTAGCCCCGAAGAGTTCTCCGATTTTACTTCAACAAAGTATTAACTACAAATCCCCTGCCTTCGCTTTTGAGGCAGGGGATTTTTCAATAATATCAGCTTTCAGGCCTTCGCGATAAACTCACTTGTTCCAGATTACTCATCTCTGGAAAAAGGCCTGCCACTCGTTTAAAAACAATGCGTCTTTTAAAAATACATAGTTAAATTCCCGCTGTGCCTGCATACTTTCCAGGCGCAGCTTTTTTAGTCTGCCACTTTTTAAATCAGCGTGTACCACCGGTTCATACAAAAATGCAATGCCAATTTGATCGCAGACCAGTTGTTTGATAACTGCAAAATCGCTGATAACGGTGGTCTGCGCAATACTTTCAAACGAGTAATTTTGCTGCTTTAAAAGCTGTTCAAAAATAGCACGCGTACCTGACCCCGGCTCGCGAATAATAATGTTTTGCGACATGATATCGTCTATTGTCAGCACTTGGTCTGCCAGCGGATGGTCTGCCGCACATACACCGAAGAAAGTCTCGTTTTTATATAACCTAAACCCATATTTCGACTTGTCAAAAAAGCCCTCAACCATAGCAAAGTCAAGTTCACCACGCTCCAGCAAACCGAGCAGTGTATGGGTATTATCTACCAGAAGGTTTAGTCGACATTCGGGATTCTCCCGCAGATAGGCGCTGAGCATCGGGCCAATGACGAATTCACCAATGGTTTTAGTCGCACCAAGCCGCATAACAGGTTGTTGCCTCCCTCCCTGTCGCATCCGCTCTTGTATGCGCTGGCTGTTATATGCCATTGAAAGGGCGAAATCCTTTAGTCGCGCTCCCTGTGAGGTCAGCGACAGTGTTTTACCAACGTAAGAAAACAGCTTGCAACCGTATTCTTCTTCAAGATAGTGAATATGTTGCGTGACCGTGGGTTGCGTCACATTCAATATTTGGGCCGTACGGGTGTAGTTCATGACACGGCAGAGGGTCAGAAAGGTCTCGATTCTGAAATCTAACATTTTGAACACCTATGATTTTAATTTATTGCATTATAAGTATTTATAATTTTATTTTATTACACTTCTGCGTTATAATCAACCCTGAGGAAAGTAAAAAAGGAGAAATTCAAGTGAAAAAACAGCTCGATTATTTAAGTGGCATTACAATTACTGCAGCACTGGCTGTGGTTGCCATACTTTGCAGCCGTATGATACCCTACGACCTGATCAGCCCCGGCGTTTTTGCTATGCTGATCGGCATGGCGCTGTTTCCATTTATCAAAAAGTCAGGTGTACCGGCAGACGGCTTGACATTTGTATCTAAAAAAGTTCTCAAAGGTTCCATTGTGTTGATGGGTGTGACGCTGAGCTTTGCGCAGGTGATCAATGTGGGTAAATACTCGCTAATTGTCATGGTGTTTACCCTGTCTTCTGCTTTTTTCTTTGGGAATCTTTTTGGTAAGCTATTTAGAATGAACTGGAAGCTTTCTAATCTGATCGCTGCCGGAACCGGTATCTGCGGCGGTTCGGCGATAGCGGCAATCTCACCTACCATCGATGCTGATGATAGCGACATCGCCTATGCCATCTCTGCAACATTTTTGTTCGACATTGCCATGGTCGTGCTGTTTCCGATAGCGGGACGCTACTTTGGCATGTCCGATATGGGATTTGGGCTTTGGACCGGAACGGCAGTTAACGATACCTCCTCAGTTGTGGCGGCAGGCTACGCTTTTTCAGACATTGCCGGACAGTATGCCACTGTTGTCAAGTTAACCCGCACGCTTTCCATCGTACCTATCGTTATGATCTTCGCCTATATCAACCAGCGAATTAAAGCGACGGAAAGCGGTATTTCCGGTTCGCATGTCAATGTTTCGGTCAAAAAGATTTTCCCATGGTTTATACTTTTGTTTCTTGGCATGGTGCTGCTACGCAGCGTTGCCGACACCATAGCAGTGTCAGGCGGGCTTTTCTCGACAGTTCAAATCAGCACAATAGCCGGAACAGTCTCTAAAATCAGCAAATTTGCCATGGTGATGGCATTGGGCGCTATCGGTTTAAAAACTGACTTTAGAAATCTAGCGAAAAGCGGATTTACCCCTATGCTGCATGGGTTCATCATCTCAGCGTTAGTTGTTATCATCTCGTTTGTTGTGCAGATGTTCTTAGGTCAGATGTAAGCGCTTTTATAAAGAGCCGATATGGGTTTTCCATATCGGTTCTTTATTTGTATTTTCCACTATTTTGCCTGAATATCAGCTGTACCAACGAAATAGTATTAGGTTCACGCAGCAGCAACAGCGTCATACAATAGCTGCCTGTGCCGGAAAGCCCCAGCAAAGCACACGATAAAAAAGCGGAACGTACCGGAAATCTGCCCACCGCAACCACGCATCCGGCACACACCAGTCCGGCTGCCACAACAGCTTTAACATTTGGCAGCACTTGCCGCCCTTGTATCACAGCTGAGGAGAGCGCCGCCCCCAGATAATACGACATCGCGCTGGCCAGTGCAATACCGCCCACCCCAAAAATCCCTGACAGAGTCCAACTGAGTGAGACATTTAAAGCGATGGACCACAGCCCTATTTTTAAAGGTAACCGGGTATTTCCAACTGCGTATAACCCTCGTAAAAATACTGTTTGAAGCGAAAGGCCAACTAGCCCCACCGCATAGCCTGAAAAGGCCTGTGCCGTCGCGGTTAGCGCACGTGCGTCAAAGCTACCGCGCGCATAAACCAACTGTACCAGACGAGGCGATGCCACAGCCGCAACAATGCTGATCGGCAACAGCAACAAAATCAGCAATTCGGCCGCACGACAAAGTGATTGAATCAGTCCTATGCTGTCGCTGTGAGCTGATTTTTCCGAAAAATGCGAAAAGGTTACCGCCCCGACATTGCTGACCAACAGCGCCGCCGCAAATCCCTGTAACACCTGCGCGTAGCTGAGCGCCGAGACGGCACCTTCTTGCAGGCGAGACGCAATAGCCTTGTCCACAATATGTGAAAATTCTGCGGCAGCATAGCTGAGCATGAGCGGAAATGCCGCCGTTATCAGCTTTTTGCTACTCCCTGGCATATCTACATCTGAGCTGTCGGACAGCGCCGGTACAAGGCTTTTCCTAGCTGCCCAGCACAAATATGCCGTTTCCAAAAGCAACGCTGCCAGCATGCCCACCACCAGCGCTCCTGCGCCCAGATGGCTGGAGAGCAGCCACACCGCCGCTATAATAGCCACGCTGCGCACCAGTCCTCGTCCTTGCGCAGGGAGAAAATGCTTTTGTGCTTGAAGCTGCGCGGTCAAAAGCGCCGCCGCGCAGTAGAACACAATGACGGGGGATAAAAGCCGCAACAGTTTTGTCAGTTCCTGCTGGAGTGCCGACGAAAAACCAAAGCCCAGCAATTTGGCAGCAATCTCTGCAAACCCGGCAAAAAGCACTGCCGCCACAGCTGAAAATAAGCTAAAGGTCACGAGTGATTTTACAGCAAAGGCATCTGCATGACCTCGTCCCCGCTGTGCCACTTGTAGGTCATAGGTGGTTAAAAACACGATAGCAAGCGGAGAAAAAAACACGGCCGAAAGGTCAGCAAAAAAGTCCGACGCTACAAAAAAAACGTCAGTGGCCCCACCTGCGCCAAAATAGGCGGCAATGATGGCCTGTTTGACAAATCCGATAGCTTTTACCAGCAGCGTAAAGGCGGACAGTAATATAACCTGCCCGCCCGCTGTTTGAAACGCTGCTCTTTTTTGCATGCCTTTATGCCATCCTCATTCTTTTAAAAATTCCTTTGCCATGTCGACCGACGAAAAGTCCGACAGCGGCAACTTTAGTACCCGGCCTTCCTTTTGGCTTTTATAGATGGCCAACACCAGTTCCAAAGCTGCTCTCCCCTCTTTAGCATTGATCAGTGGCTGCCTGTTTTCTTTGATGGCGGACAGCATGTCGGCGTAAAGCCGTATGTGCCCGTTACCATAAACCGTCCGAATGCGCTCTGAAACTTCCGGTGCGGGCGCCCCATCGGCGAACTGCCAGTGCTCAATACGCCCGGCAGATCTGCCGCCGAGCTTAACCGTGCCCTTCTCGCCGAAGATACAGAGCGTTTCTTCAAGATTTTGGGGGTAGATGTTCGTACTACCCTCAATAGTCGCCACCGCACCGTTTTCAAAAGTCAATACCGCCAACCCCACATCCTCCGCCTCAATATAAGGGTGCAGCCGGTTACGGCAAACGCCGTAAACACGGTTAATGCTGCCGCCCATCAACCAGCGCAGCAGATCTATTCCGTGAATGCACTGATTCATCAATGCGCCACCATCAGTTTGCCAGCACCCTCGCCATGCGGCCTGTTGATAATAGCTTACACCCCTGTTCCAGCGGATAGTCACCGCCGCGTGTGAAATTTTACCAAACCGGTTTTGTTGCGCAGCTTGATACAGCGCCTGTGAAGCGTTGTTAAATCGGTTTTGATGGCAAACTGCCACTTTAACTCCCGCCGTCTCAGCGGCTTTTATAATACGGTTGGCGTCTTCAAGCGACATGGCCATCGGTTTTTCTAAGATAATATGCGCGCCTGCAGCAATGCAATCGAGTGCAATTTGCGCATGTGCGCCAGAATCAGTGGCAATGGCAACAATCTGTGGTGCCATATCCGCCAACATCCGCCGATAATTGGTATATTGTGCGAGGTACGGCACCGCTGACGGTGCGCCTTCAATCAGGAGCCGCTGCATAGCGACAGGCAAAAGATCGCACACGGCTGTGATATTCAGCCCACATTCTAGCGCTGCTGCAAGATGATTTTTGGCTATCCTACCGCATCCAATGATTGCATATTTCATAGTTTTTCCTCACAGCAGCGCAATATTCCCATTTTCCGCAGTCTGCTTCATCGCATTTTTGACATCGAACACCATGGGGGCAAAACGCGCCACGCGGGTATAATCCACTGCGGAGTGTGCTGTTGCAATGATAACAAGATCACTCTGTTGCAACAGCTCTTCGGTTAAAGACGGCGCGCTGTACCACATCTGCCCGGCGCAGCTGCATTGTGGCACATGTGGATCGTAGTAAGAAATGATCGCCTGATTCCGCGCCAGCAGAGCCAGCAAACGCAATGCCGGGCTCTCACGGCAGTCACCCACATCCTGCTTAAAAGCGATGCCCAACAGCAGAATCTTCGCTCCGTTAATCGATTTGCGAACGTTGCCCAGCATAGCGGCGATCCGGCCTATACAATAATCTGGCATTCGGTCATTGACGGCGGTAGCGCAATCGATCAACGTGGTGTGAAAACCGTATTCTCGTGCCTTCCATGACAGATAGCATGGGTCGACCGGAATGCAGTGTCCACCTGGCCCCAGCCCCGGATAAAAAGCTTGAAAACCGTAGGGCTTGGTATTTGCCGCCGCGATGACATCCCAGATATTAAGCTTCATCTCATGGCAAAGCATGGCCAGCTCGTTAATGAGTGCAATATTTACGCTGCGGTAGGTATTTTCCAGTAGCTTTTCCATCTCGGCCACCGCGGGCGAGGATGTGATATGGACCGGCTGCTTGAGCACCGCCCCATATGCTGCCGCGATAACCTCAGCGGCGTCTTCACCAATGCCACTGACAACCTTCGGGGTGTTTTGCAACGAATAGCGCAAATTGCCCACATCCACCCGCTCGGGCGAAAAGCCTAAGTAAAAATCTTCGCCGCAGATAAGGCCGGAGCCTTCCTCCAGCGCAGGGCGCAGTAATTCTTCGGTCGTGCCGGGGTAGGTAGTCGATTCCAGCACCACCACCATACCCGGATGCAGTTGCTTTGCCAGTGCCTCGGCACAACTGCGCAGGAAACTTAAATCCGGCTGACGAAACCTGTCAAGCGGCGTAGGCACACAGACGGCAATAAAATCGACCCCACCCAAGGCGGAAAAATCATCGGTGGCACGCATTTGGCCGCTTTTAACTAGCGGACCCAACGCCTCACAAACCACCTCGCCGATGTAGTTTTCACCCCTATTAACAGCATCCACCTTATGGCGCTGCACATCAAACCCGATGGTGCGAAATCCCGCTCGTGCTTTTTCCACAGCAAGTGGTAAGCCGACGTAGCCTAACCCGATCACCCCCATCACTAGGGAACGGTCTGCAATTTTTTGCAGCAATTGTTGCTTCATGCTATCCATCCTTCTGGCATAGGCCTGATTATCTTGTTAATACCGATAAGATATTAGCACTAATATTCTATGAGGTCACAGGACGGGCTGATGCTAAAATCTGGTCACAGATTGTTTTGGAGGGGGATGGTGAAGAACATCCAATATATTTTGGCGTTGAAATCGCCGCAGCGATAAGCTAAATTAATGCTTACCGCTGCGGCGTACTTGTGTTTTTAAGATTTTGCGAGCCTTTATGACGAATGATATACCCGATTAGGGTTTTGGTAGCGTTACAATAAAGGTTGTGCCATTTTGTGCGTCGCTTTGCGCCGTAATATTGCCCTTATGCGCTATTACTATGCTCTGCGTGATGGCTAAACCTAGCCCATAACCGCCTTTTTCACGCACGCGGGAGGCGTCGATGCGATAGCGCTCAAAAATATATTTGAGCTTATGATGGAATCGGTGTGCCAGTGTTGTTAACCTTCAAACAAATTTTATCTTATATGGCTTCTAACCGAACAAACACCTTACCCTTATCACCGGCAAATTCGCAGGCGTTATCCAACAAAATCGCGGCCACCTGCCGCAGTTGCCCCACATCGCCTTGCGTAGTGATACCAGAAGGAATATCGCTATCCAGTTTGACACCTTGTTCAAACGCCACCGATTCAAACGGTAGTACACTGCTCCACACCAAATCGCTGAAATCAAGCCTAGTATGCGGCACAGGGGAGGAAACCGCATCCGACTGCGCCAGAAACAGCAGGTCATCCACCAGCTTTTTCATGCGCTCGGCCTCTGCTTGGGTATTCTCAACCCACTTTTGCTGCTGTATATTGGTATCACACTTTTGTGTGATACCAATATACCAGTGTTTGCCAGAATGACTGTCAGCGGCGTTTTTAGTTCGTGGGAAGCATCTGCCGCAAACTGTCGCTGCTGCTGCCACGCCTGTTCGACTGGGCGCAGTACCCAGCGCGAAAGATACAGGCTGACCACAAGAAATGCCACAAAGCCGCCCAACAATGCCAGCAATGACGTCAAAAGCAGTTTTATCAGCGACTGCAGCTCGCGGGTACAGTCAATAAAAGCCAGACGCAGACCTGATGGCATCCGCTCAATACGATAGCGCAGGTCCCCCAGAACTCCTTCGTCGCTGCCGCTTGAAAGTGCGGATTTCACTGCCTGTTTAACCAGTTCGTCCGAAACTTCGACATTTTTTGCCGTCACAGATAGAATACTCCCACTTTGATCAAGCGAAACCCCAAATACCAGGAACAGTAAAATATCTTCTTTTGGCGGTTTAAACCATCGGTCAGAAAGTTCAAACTTGGGCGGCGGCGCCCAGGCGCGCTCCAGCGTCCGCTTACTTTCTGACACGCTGTTTTGATAACTCAATATGCAGGAGACCGCAACAACGGCAAATAGCACCACTGTTACCAGCGACATATTAATGAGCATAAACTTTTTACGTAACTTTTTAATCATTGCGCGCCCCCTCTAGGCGGTAGCCTACCTTTCGGACCGTCCCAATGGACACCTTAGAACCCAAAAAGAAGCGCTTCTTGCGCAAAAAGGAAATATACGCTTCTGCATTATTATCCTCGGCCTCAGACTATGCGCCCCATACCTTCAAAATAAGTTCCCCTTTGGGAACAATCTGATGGTTGTTGGACATTAAGATGCGCAATACCTAGAATCCTTTAAAGCCCAGATACACCGATTTCACTCCGCACGACAGGCGGAACCTTTACCCTGACCTCGGATAATGACGGTGTTCACGCCGACGGCAACCTGCTAATCACAGACGGCAATATCGACATTGTTTAGTGCTACGAAGGGCTGGAAGGCACCACCGTTACAATATCCAACGGAATAGTTGACATTGTGACACGAGATGACGGGATTAATGCTGCTGGCTCCGATAGCAGCGGCGATAGCTTTGGCAAACCTGGCACCGCAAACTCAAACTGCAATGTCACCATCACCGGCGTCACTATTACAGTCAATGCCGCTGGCGATGGGTTGGATTCAAACGGCATTCTGACAATTGAAGGCGGCTTCGTTATCGTCAATGGTTCTACCAGTAACGGCAACAGCGCGCTCGACTACGATAATAGCAGCACCATAACAGGTGGTACGCTAATTGCCATAGGTAGTTCTGGCATGGCACAGGCTCCTGGTAGCGATTCAACCCAGCCGGTTTTAAGCATTACTTTCTCCGAGATGCAAAAAGACGACACAGTTGTCAACCTGACCGACAAAGCAGGTAATTTAATTCTATCTTTCGTTCTGAAAAGCGCTTTCAGAATATCGTCATCAGTTCGCCATTTTTTAAAACCGGCGAAACCTATACGCTTTACACAGGAGCCGTAGGCAGTGAAAACCGTGTAAACGGCGTGGCCGAATCGGTCGGCTCTCTTGGTGACACGCTTTGCACGGTACCCTTAATTACTACAACTGCCAGCTATGGATCAGCCATAACGTGTGGCATGGGAATGGGCCGCGGTATGGGCAGTATGGGCCCCGGTCGCGGTAGCATAAAGCGCACGGATGGTGAAATACCCCAACGCCCCGATCTAACCGCCTGAGTGACCACCCAGACGCAATAGAGCAAGCCGTGATTTACAATCCTCTTTATTCTTTTCTTTTTCATTTTTTCTCCTGCAAAATTGAAACGGGGCTTTAACCAGTAAGTTAAAGTCCCGTTCAGCTTTGGTTTATACTATTGATCACCCCTGAAAGGTTAGCCTCCATCAGCGACATCTGTTTGCGCTCTGCTGCGTGCAGCACACTATGCGATCGGCAACGGCAACAGATCATCTCGGATAGAAGCAATTTCAATACCGCAGCGCCTATCACAGTTCATAGGCATTGTTATAGATGTTTTTATCTGAGGTGCTTACTTTTATATAAGCATTCAAATTTCATTTATTCCCAAAAATGTAATAAAATCACTTTTTATCTCCTTTAATCGGTGCTATAATGATTAAAAAGGAGCGTGAGCAGATGGGGGAACTTGCAAGGCTGCCAAACATCGGCAGCGTGCTTGAAAAGCAACTACATGAAATTGGCATCACTACTTTTGGAGAGTTAAAGCAGATTGGAAGCAGACAGGCATGGCTACATATCAAAGCCATAGATGACTCCGCCTGTTTGCATCGTTTGTATGCGCTCGAAGGCGCTATCCAAGGCGTTAAAAAAACGCTGCTGCCGCTGGATGAAAAGGCTGATTTAAAAGCTTTTTATGATGTACATAAATAAGAAACCGCAGTAAGCAAGCAGAAGTTAGAACTTAAGGTAAAATATATCTTACAATATACTCTAGGTAAAGATTAAGTTAAGATGAGGTGCCTATGCTTATCAAAAAAATACGTGCAGAAGACTACCCCAATGCCCTGTCTTTAGTTTTAACTGTTTTTTTGCAGTATGAAGCGCCAGATTACCCAGAACAGGGTGTACAATCCTTCAAAGCAGCCATTTCTGATCAGGCATTTCTAGATTCGTTAGAAATGTGGGGTGCCTATTCCGATGATAATATTTTTGGGGTAATCGCTTTTAAAAACCAAGGCTGTCATATCGCACTACTTTTTGTGGACAGTGCCCATCACCGAAAAGGAATAGGTCGTTCTCTTTTTGAAACAGCGCTTGAAACTATTGACAGCGATATCATTACAGTTAATTCTTCACCCTACGCAGTCGAGTTTTACCGTAAGCTAGGGTTTATCCCAACTAGCTCTGAACAATGTACAGATGGCATTCTTTATACCCCTATGACATATACAAAATAAAACTAATATAAAAAAAACAGGCACTTGAGGCCTGTTCTTTTTATAACGGTTAGACTTATTTCATCAGTTCACAAACAGCATTAGAAAACCTGATTGGGTCTTCAATTGTCAGCCCTTCGATCAGTAGTGCCTGATCATACAGCAGCTGCGCGTAGGTAGCCAGTTTGTCTTTGTCATCTGGCCATAGCGACACTAGCTTATCGAATATCGGGTGTCCACCGTTGAGCTCTAGTACACGCTCGGCCTTAACTTTCTGATTGCCTGGGATGTCATTGAGTACTTTTTCCATCTCGATGGAAACCGCGCCCTTTGCCGACAGGCAAACCGGGTGGCTCTTCAGTCGTGAAGACAGGCACACCTGTGTCACCTTGTCACCCAGTGACTCCTTCAAGAAGTCAAGCAGCTCTTTGTTGTCAGTTTCCTTCTTTTCCTGCTCAGCTTTCTGCTCTTCACTTTCCAAACCGAGATCGTTGGAGGAGATGGAACGCAGTTCCTTTTCCTGAACGCTATGCAACACCTGCATAAGGAATTCATCCACATGCTCGGTCAGGCATAAAAGGTCATAGCCCTTATCCTTAAGCAGCTCAGCCTGAGGCAGTTTGGAGAGCTTTTCAAAGCTTTCACCTGCTGCGTAATAAATATACTTTTGCTCTTCGGGCATGACCTCGACATATTCTTTGAAGGTCACCAACTTGCCATCGGAGGCTCTACGGAACATGACCAGCTCTTCAAGCTGCTCACGGTTGGCACCAAAGGACTGGTAGATGCCGAATTTAATGGTCAGCCCAAAAGTGTTCCAAAACTTTTCATAGTCTTCACGGTTCTTGTCCCGCATATCAACCAGCTCATTTTTAATACGCTTTTCAAGTGCATTCCGAATCAATGTAAGCTGGCGATCGTGCTGCAGCAGCTCGCGCGAAATATTTAGTGAGAGATCTTCACTATCCACAAGGCCTTTAACAAACCCAAAATACTCCGGCAGCAGATCGGAGCAGCGCTCCATAATCATGACACCACTCGAATAGAGATTCAGGCCCCGCTCAAATTCCTTTGAATAATAGTTATAATCTGCCTTTGATGGAATATAGAGCAGTGCTTGATACTCGGTTGTGCCCTCAGCCTTCTGGTGAATGACCCGCAATGGATCGGTATAATCATAGAACTTTTCTTTATAAAAGGACTTATATTCTTCGTCGGATACATCCTTCTTATTTTTCTTCCAGATGGGTACCATGCTGTTAAGCGTCGTTGTTTCGACAACCGTCTCCATCTCGTTAGAGCCTTCAGGTGCCCCCTCCTTAGGATGCTGACGCTCCATATCCATCTGGATGGGGTAGCGAATGTAATCTGAATATTTTTTGATAATGGATGAAATGCGGTATTGCTCTAAAAATTCTGAATAGTGTTCATTCTCAGTGTCTGGCTTGATATGAAGTGTAATCTCAGTGCCCGTATCCATTTTTTCGGCAGTGGAAATGGTATACCCGTCGCCACCTTCAGACTCCCAGCAATAGGCCTCATCCGAGCCAAAGGTACGGCTAACGACAGTAACCTTGTCGGCCACCATAAACGCAGAGTAAAAACCGACACCGAACTGGCCGATAATGTCGATATCTTCGTTCAACTCATTTTGTTTGACAAATTCGCCCGAACCACTGTGTGCGATAGTACCAAGGTTTTGCTCCAACTCCTCCTTGGTCATACCGATGCCATTATCGCAAATTTTGATTTGGCGAGCTTCTTTGTCAAGCTCTAACCGAATTAAAAAGTCCGACCGGCTCTTGCCGACAGATTGATCGGTTAACGACCGAAAATAAAGCTTATCAATGGCATCGCTGGCATTGGATATCAGCTCTCTCAAAAAAATTTCTTTGTTTGTGTAAATAGAATTTACCATGAGGTCCAAAATGCGTTTGGATTCTGTCTTAAATTGCTTTTTAGACACAGCTAAACCTCCTGCACGTCGTTAGTTTAGCACTCTTTGTATTTGAGTGCTAATATAATATACAACATCTGACATTAAAAATCAAGAGCAAAATCATTAAGAAACCATGAAACAGTATTTAGTAAACCGCTTTGCTCCAGAATTAAAGCTTTTTAATATAAAACCTAGAAGGCGGTACCAGAAATCTGGCACCGCCCATCGCTTATCAAAATTGAGTTTTTTTACTCGGTTTCATATAAGTCACACCTATAAGCGAAATAACCACAAACACAATAATGTAGTATGCCACCGCCCATCCGTGCGCAAAGCAGGCTGCGACCACCATAAAAATGCACCCGCAAATAGCCAGCAGTGGTGCAATAACACGCTTACCAAACGACAGCGCACTATCCTTTGTAATATGCCAGAAAATCGGAATATAAGCGGCGTAAAGCGTCACAATAGGTAGCTCAGATGTGTCAAAACAAAACGGACCAAACCAAGGCGCGGTTAGATTTGCACCATAAAAATACATCAACCAAAATGCTGCAAAGAAGAGGCCGATAATGCTAGAGTTTGTCGGCATGTTAGAAGTAGGATCAATCTGCCTAAACATCTCTGGCGCCGGGCCTTCACCTCTTGCCGCTAATGCATAAAACCCACGGGTACACCCCATCATTAGCCCATTGAGCGTACCAAGGCAAGAAATAACAATAACAATAAAC
The DNA here is from genome assembly GCA_030913685.1 of Oscillospiraceae bacterium MB24-C1. Lineage (NCBI taxonomy): Bacteria > Bacillati > Bacillota > Clostridia > Eubacteriales > Oscillospiraceae > Oscillospiraceae bacterium MB24-C1. The sequence continues at coordinate 1,009,568 of CP133187.1, forward strand.
AGTGCACTGGCGCCTACATCAGAAAACACCGCTTGGAACGCCAGTTTGGCACCGGTCTCGCCACCGGCCATCATGACCTCATTGCTCACACCGCCGGCCAAGCCAATATAATAGCAGATATAAACAGCAGCGACAATCAACGTACCAAAAATCAACGCCAAAGGCAGATTCCTTTTCGCATCTTTGAGCTCGGCATTAATAGAAGTTGCAACTATCCAACCCTCATAAGCAAATGAGGTCGCGACAACCGCCGTAAAAAGGGCGTTGCCGGTGCTTACAGGCGTAACAATCGTCGTGAAGTTTTGGACCGTCATACCGTTGTTCAAACCAACGATGGTGCCGACCACCGCCATCAGTGCCAGGGGAATCAACTTAATAATGGTGGTGGAAACCTGAAACTTGCCCGCCAGGACAGGAGAAAGTGCATTCATAGCAAATGCGGCCACCAAAAAGAACATGCTGATGACCATACATTGAGGGCCAACTATATCAAAGCCAATAATCACGCATAAATATCTGGCGCTAACCCAAGCCAAAACGCTAGTCAAAGAGGGGTAATAAATAGTTGCCAAAAACCACCCTAACATATATCCGTACTTCTTGCCGCAGGATACCTCAGCATAGTCGACAACACCACTGACAAACGCATGTTTTGTCGCCATAATCGAAAATGCATAAGCACATACCACCATAATTGCACCACCGATGATCCATGCTAAAATTCCCAACGGCAGATTTCCGCCAGTAGCCAACAGAATTTTTTCTGCTTTAAAAAATACGCCACTGCCAATAACAATACCAACCACCATCGCTATAGCGGTTGGTAGACCATATTTTACAGTTAGTTTGTGATTCTCCATAATCTTTCCTCCTATAAATCCAGCATTCATGTATCCTTTAAAGTTTATATCAAAGGTCGTTAACAGTCAATAAATAAAAAAGACAAATATTGTTGTAATTTCTATCAAATATGTTAGTGCCTCTACATCTATTTCTCATCTGTATATAAGTTGTTTTATGTTTTTATAACTACCCCATCATTTAAAGAAACATAATATATTATTTGTATTGATATAAAAAGAGTAAAATTTTCTCATTGCATTAGTACTTTTAGGTCTTTATTCTTCGTAACAGAAGGTTTTGATTTGTAAAAGTCTCCCATTCTTCAGCATAATCGACATTACATTTTATAATTCATCAATAAAAAAAGACCAGTCAAAAAACTGATCTTTTTGGCAGGGGCAGAAGGACTTGAACCCTCGGCACGCGGTTTTGGAGACCGCTGCTCTACCAACTGAGCTATGCCCCTATGTTAAATATTATGTAATATAAGAGATTTGAAATCTCTATTTTAGCAAATGGTGGGCCTTCAGGGACTCGAACCCCGGACCAACCGGTTATGAGCCGGCCGCTCTGACCAACTGAGCTAAAGGCCCTTCTTAGTACAATATGCTGCCAGTAAATCTGACAGCATATTGTAATTGGCTCCCCAAGTTGGACTCGAACCAACGACCCTGCGGTTAACAGCCGCATGCTCTACCGACTGAGCTATTGAGGAATATCTACAGGATTAAATATTATTCTAATCCTGTATCAAATGTCGGCACCGACCTATCTTCCCAGGACGTCTCCATCCAAGTATTTTCGGCACTGATGAGCTTAACGACCGTGTTCGGAATGGGAACGGGTGGATCCTCATCGTCATTAACACCGACTCGATACCAAGCTGTCACTTAGTATCATGGTGACCCGTGGGGGATTCGAACCCCCGTTGCCGGCGTGAGAGGCCGGAGTCTTAGGCCACTTGACCAACGGGCCATATGCGCGCTGATTATGACAGCGGTATATCAAAATATCTTGCGACAATTTTGAACGATTTGTTGTGTGGCCGAAGTTCCGGCCACACAAGCCGTTGGTGCACCTTCACGGACTCGAACCGGGGGCCCGCTGATTAAGAGTCAGCTGCTCTACCAACTGAGCTAAAGGTGCAAATGAATGAGCAAAGTTGCACACTCAAAATTGAACAATGAAATGTCTGCAATATGCGAGACCTATTAAGATCACTTAAAGGTCAAGCCCTCGACCGATTAGTACTCGCTGGCTTAACACGTCGCCGTGCTTACACCTTGAGCCTATCAACCCGGTAGTCTTCCGGGGGTCTTACCTGCTTATAGCAGTGGGATATCTTATCTTGAGGACGGCTTCACGCTTAGATGCTTTCAGCGTTTATCCGATCCGCACATAGCTGCCCAGCTGTGCCACTGGCGTGACAACTGGTGCACCAGAGGTGCGTCCATCCCGGTCCTCTCGTACTAAGGACAGCTCCTCTCAAATATCCTGCGCCCACGACAGATAGGGACCGAACTGTCTCACGACGTTCTGAACCCAGCTCGCGTACCGCTTTAATTGGCGAACAGCCAAACCCTTGGGACCGAATACAGCCCCAGGATGCGATGAGCCGACATCGAGGTGCCAAACCTCCCCGACGATGTGGACTCTTGGGGAGATCAGCCTGTTATCCCCAGGGTAGCTTTTATCCGTTGAGCGATGGCATTTCCACTCACATACCACCGGATCACTAACTCCAACTTTCGTTACTGCTCGACCCGTCGGTCTCGCAGTTAGGCTAGCTTATGCGTTTACACTCTAACGCATGGTTTCCGTCCATGCTGAGCTAACCTTTGAGCGCCTCCGTTACCTTTTCGGAGGCGACCGCCCCAGTCAAACTGCCCGCCTGACAATGTCCCCCGGCCAGATTCATGGCCGCAGGTTAGAATTCCAGTACCTAAAGAGTGGTATCCCAACGGCGCCTCCACGTGAACTGACGTCCACGCTTCATAGGCTCCCACCTATCCTGTACATTAAATACCGAAATCCAATATCAAGCTGCAGTGAAGCTCCATGGGGTCTTTCCGTCTAGTCGCGGGTAACCG
>CP133187.1:1952500-2045000 GCA_030913685.1 Oscillospiraceae bacterium MB24-C1
AACGGTCCTAAGGTAGCGAAATTCCTTGTCAGGTAAGTTCTGACCCGCACGAATGGCGTAACGATCTGGACACTGTCTCAACAGCCCACCCGGCGAAATTGTAGTACCGGTGAAGATGCCGGTTACCCGCGACTAGACGGAAAGACCCCATGGAGCTTCACTGCAGCTTGATATTGGATTTCGGTATTTAATGTACAGGATAGGTGGGAGCCTATGAAGCGTGGACGTCAGTTCACGTGGAGGCGCCGTTGGGATACCACTCTTTAGGTACTGGAATTCTAACCTGCGGCCATGAATCTGGCCGGGGGACATTGTCAGGCGGGCAGTTTGACTGGGGCGGTCGCCTCCGAAAAGGTAACGGAGGCGCTCAAAGGTTAGCTCAGCATGGACGGAAACCATGCGTCAGAGTGTAAACGCATAAGCTAGCCTAACTGCGAGACCGACGGGTCGAGCAGTAACGAAAGTTGGAGTTAGTGATCCGGTGGTATGTGAGTGGAAATGCCATCGCTCAACGGATAAAAGCTACCCTGGGGATAACAGGCTGATCTCCCCCAAGAGTCCACATCGTCGGGGAGGTTTGGCACCTCGATGTCGGCTCATCGCATCCTGGGGCTGTATTCGGTCCCAAGGGTTTGGCTGTTCGCCAATTAAAGCGGTACGCGAGCTGGGTTCAGAACGTCGTGAGACAGTTCGGTCCCTATCTGTCGTGGGCGCAGGATATTTGAGAGGAGCTGTCCTTAGTACGAGAGGACCGGGATGGACGCACCTCTGGTGCACCAGTTGTCACGCCAGTGGCACAGCTGGGCAGCTATGTGCGGATCGGATAAACGCTGAAAGCATCTAAGCGTGAAGCCGTCCTCAAGATAAGATATCCCACTGCTATAAGCAGGTAAGACCCCCGGAAGACTACCGGGTTGATAGGCTCAAGGTGTAAGCACGGCGACGTGTTAAGCCAGCGAGTACTAATCGGTCGAGGGCTTGACCTTTAAGTGATCTTAATAGGTCTCGCATATTGCAGACATTTCATTGTTCAATTTTGAGTGTGCAGAACATTCTAAATAGTCTTGGGGCTATGCCGCAAGACACAGCCGGTGCCAATGACGATGAGGATCCACCCGTTCCCATTCCGAACACGGTCGTTAAGCTCATCAGTGCCGAAAATACTTGGATGGAGACGTCCTGGGAAGATAGGTCGGTGCCGGCACTTTTACGGACATCCCTGCAATAGCGGGGGTGTTCGTTTTATTTTTATGTTATTATTTACGCTTTTGAGATGACGCCATTTTGTGCTATAATACCATACGGTGATGATATGAAAAAAATGCCCAATGAAGCGGTTTTAGTGCTGATAATATCAAGCCTATCTTTGCTTCGTGGAATTATCGTAAAGGATGGTAATATTACTAGTCCACCAGCAATTATTATTGAAATATTGTCACAGATCTGTTGGGTTTCTCTATTCCTAATGGATGGCTGGGACAAAACGCGACTCAAAGATGTTGAGGACGTTGACATTTTAGCGTTATATAATATCGCGGATTGTCTGTTTTTATGGCGGTTCTTTTTGCGTTCAAATCAGGTATACGCAGGGATATCAGGATAAATTCGGAAACAAATGGCTGAGGTTACTTTTACTCGCAGGAATATTACTTTTGCTTTATTTCTTAAGCACTATATACTGGCTATAAGTTTAAAGCTTATCATCCAGCCAGTGGCCATAAAATGCAAGTTGTTTAGGTGTATGGAAGAAATGTTCGGATTCAACCTTTGTCACACGCGAACTACTTTGTATGCTAAACTGATCTATCACGTCTTCAGGTATAAGATTATCTTCAAAGCCCCAAAGAATGTCAGTAGGCGTGTTCCAGCAGATGGGGTGGGCGCAGACATAGGAATAATAACTCCAGTCTAAAAATTGGCCATTGGGTAGGCTGATGTATTTTTTTGTTTGAAGCTGTTCAGAAGTTATATTAAATGAAGCCATCAGGCCTTCAATCAAAAACTTCATATCGACAACAGGTGACAGGAACATACTATGTACAATATCTTTTTCGGCCAAGGCCATCATACTCATATAGGCACCGATGCTACACCCATACAGGCCGATACTTCTTGAATTGGTTGCAAGTGTATCATAGACGCTGCACAGCTCCTCTGTACAGGTCCAGGGGTTGAGTTTTGCACTATCTTTACGCTCACCGTGTTCCGGCAGGTCGATGCTAATGATCTGATAGCCCTTGGGCACGGCGTTTTCAGCCAACAATCGGATATCGATGTCGGCCTTATGCGACATAAGACCGTGGACAGCTAGTATCGTATTACCGGTGAAATCCCCCCAATTTATGGCGGGTATTGCATTTATATCGATATATTCTGTTTTTATATTCATATTAAAACACTCCTGAAAATGGTATGCACATTATAACATAATATAGGAATTTAATTCAAATAGACTAAAAACATAACAGTGAGGCCGCATACTCTTGAACATGGAATATGCGGCCGTATTTTAAGCTTTAAAACATATTATAAATTTACGCTTACAAAGGGCGTCCTCACCGGATTTATGACAAGAGGATGTGCCTACGGATATTTTATTTAATATTAAATCTTTTTGTTTATCAACCTGCGTCCCTATCCGGAGAGGGTTGTCGGTCACTCAGGTGCTTTTTGATGCATGGAGACACCTTTGTGCAATCAATACCTTTAATCCCTCGAAAAAAAGAGTTATCAAAGGGCAGCAAGAGCCGCATTTATCAGCCCCAGAGCAAAGGCTACAAGTGAAAAAATCTTATGCGCAACGCAGACAACCAAATTATTCTGCCCGTCAAAGAACTGATAGCGGTCGAACTACGTGCGATGATGGATGGCTTCGTTTCAGTCGCATTCTTGACCCCGGTGCAAACCATATCAGGCTCTCTTGAGGATGTGGCTGCATCGGATGTACTGGTTAAAGTGCTGCGCAGCTATGCCGTGGGGTGCCGATATTTCGCGGATGCGTAAGGAGTGGTTGCATTTGTCCTAAAAGAAATGGCGTGACATCTTTCAGTACAAACAGCAGCTTATAAATTTTAGATATTTTGATATAATGTAATGGGTTTTAGTTTTGGGCGATTGAACCGCTGCCGACTTATTTTGTTGACAGCGGTTCATTTTAACGTAACCCAAACCGGGGCGCACATACTTATGGGAGATACCGGACGGAAATGGACTTTTTAGTTGTTGCTTTTTCACTTAGCATCCTTCATTTTAAGAAGATTTGGCCGATTAAGATTATTGAGGGCTTGAAACTCGAGACTGTTGCAAGACGACGTTTCTACATTTCCTAAAATCACAAATAGAAACTGATACGGGGTGGCTTCGCCCCCAAGCTCCAATCCGGTAACGCGAAATCGCCAGGTCAGTGATTTGTTTTGGTATTCTTATCGGCTACCGGGGGGCTCAACCACGGCACAGCCCAATAAAATCATCACATTGGGATGAGGGCACAAAAACAGCTGGCAATCTACGATGGCTTGTCGGGCACTTTTTATAAATATAAAAACAAACATTTAAATACTTGTGACTGAGTTACAGAAGAAATACTTTATATTTAGTACAATAATGGAAAATAAGGAGGAATTTTTATGAGCAATCATGGGTGTTAAGTTTATCTTAGCAAATAGTACAGATGAAAGTTGCAAACTGCCCGGTCCTACCGAATATTGAAGAGAATTTACAAACTAAAAGAATTATGGATATCGGTAAGCAAGTGATTTTCCAAGAGCTGTTTGTAATATGACAAATAAAATGTCATAGCGAATTTGAGATTTCGGTAAAGTAAAATTTGATTTTTTAGGAGGCTGAATTATGAAATCAATAAAACTAAAGCTACTACTGATATTTACTGCAATTATTGTGATCTTAAATTTGGGCATCGTCATTGTTACAACAACCGTTGTCACCAACCAGATTGTTCAAGATTCCCATCAACATCTGATGGATATGGCAAAGCAGGAGGCGAAGCATGTACAGGCAATAGTGGACGGCCGACTGGAATATATCAGCTCGCTCGCCCAAAACCCGATTTTGTTGGATGAGGAGATGACATTTCAAGAAAAGGCCGCTTTTTTTGAAGCTGAAGCCAAAAGAACGGGTTACCTCGCTTTTGCTTTTGCAGATAAACAAGGAAATGCAACTGTTTTTAACACCAAGCGCGAAACTACCAATATAGGTTCGCGTGATTACTTTCAAAGTGCATTAAATGGTCAAGCCGCATCTTCAGACTTGATAGTCAGCAGCGCTACCGGTGAACTGGTCATGATTTATGCCGCCCCTGTTTATAAGCAGGGTCAGATTATCGGTGTCATCTATGGCAGAAGAGAGGGGAATGACCTAAGCCAAATTGTCAACGGCATTAGTTATAAACAGACAGGCTATGCTTATATGATTAATAACCAAGGTGTAACAGTTGGGCATGAAAATATAGATTTAGTCTTTGCACAGGATAACGACATAGAGAATATGAAAACGGATGCGTCTTTGCGTGAACTGGGGGAGCTAACTCAAAAAATGACGGCTCGTACAGTAGGCAGCGGGGAGTATAGCTACAACCACATCACCAAAATTGCAGGCTACGCACCTATTGAAAACACACCTTGGATTATGGTGTTTGGCGTTGAGAAAAACGATATTTTATCCGGTGCTAGATTGTTGCAAGGCATTCTGGTAGGGATATCCATTGGAGCAGTCTTGATAGGGGCATTGGCAACATATTTTGTCAGCAGCAGCATCACCAACCCCATTAAAAAAGTTACCGTTGCAGCACAGCAAATTGCGGATGGCAATTTTGATGTATCGCTTTCCGTAAACTCCAAGGATGAAGTAGGACAACTTGCAAATGCCTTTAACTTTACCATCGACAGATTGGTTAATTATCAAGGTTATATCGATGAAATTTCCGATGCGCTACACCATGTGTCAAATGGTAACTTAAAGGTTGAACTTCAACGAGAGTATGCTGGTCAGTTTAAAAAGCTTAAAGATAGCATGATGGCGTTGCTTGCCAATTTGAACTCCACCATATTGCAGATAAATCAATCTTCGGAACAGGTACATAGTGGTGCTGAGCAGGTTGCAAATGCTTCTCAAGCGCTTTCACAGGGTGCAACTGAACAAGCAAGTTCTATTGAAGAATTATCCGCGTCTATCACAGAGGTAACTGAACAAATAAGAAAAAATGCAGAAAATGCAAAATTGGCACATGAAAAGGCCAACTTTGCTGGGAACGAAATGCGTGATAGCAATGAACAAATGCGCGAAATGATGGCCGCTATGGAGCAGATTACTTTTAAATCTTCTGAAATCTCAAAAATAATCAAAATAATTGAGGATATAGCATTTCAAACCAATATTCTTGCGTTAAATGCTGCGGTGGAAGCGGCTCGTGCAGGTGCAGCAGGAAAGGGTTTTGCAGTTGTTGCAGATGAAGTAAGAAGTCTTGCTGGAAAGTCGGCTGAAGCAGCAAAGAATACAACAGGTTTGATTGAGGAGACTATTAAAGCTGTTGATAATGGGTCACAAATTGCTGGCAAGACGGCCGCTTCTTTGGACAAGAGCGCTCAAGTGACAGTGGATGCTGTAACTTTGATTGATGAAATTGCGTTGGCTTCTCAGGAGCAGGCGACGGCTATTGTACAGATAAATCAGGGCATAGAACAGATTTCAACGGTCGTTCAAACTAATGCTGCTACCGCTGAGGAGAGCGCCGCTGCAAGCGAAGAGCTGTCCGGACAAGCGAATATTTTACAGGAGCTTATTTCTAAATTTATTCTTAGCGAAACTGATCACACTTTTAATTTGAAGAATGATAAAATTAGCCAAGACAATTCTTTTAACCATTACGATTCTTTTAACTTTGATAATGGCAGCAGTAAATATTGATGTATGCTTAAATTTTAGTCAACTATTTGTAGCACAATAAAAGCCGAAGATCTAAGCAAATACAGCTGCAGGTACCCGGTTTGGTATTTGCAGCTGTATTTATGAAAAGACGTGTTTAATTTCTGCTTCTTTAAGCTGCCTTGAAATTTCAATAAAAGTAGAAAAGGAGCGAAGATGATGAGAGAAGCTAGGCCGAAGCCAATCCTACACATTCTTCTGATCATGTTCTTTATATATTTCGCTATCATATTGATGGGAAGCGACTTTTGGGGGAATATATTGTCCCCCATTGTAGCTTTCTTGTCTTCGTTACTGATTTTTATCTCTGCAAAGCGCACAAAAAGTTCTAAGCTATATGACGTACTGCTGTTTTTTAGCACTTTAATTTGGGGTATCGCTGATTTAGCTTGGTTGATTTATGAGAATGTTCTCTTAATAGATCCCATAAGCATTAACTTTTTAAATGCCCTTTATGTGATACCAAACCTGATTTTTACCATTTTTTTAACACATTATATTTTCAAAACCTATTCAAATTGGAACCTATGGCAACTAGTTATTGATATTTTTACATTTTCTACAATGGGCTCAATTTTAATTTGGTCTTTTATTTTTTCAAAAACAAAGCTTGCATTTAATTGGGATTTTAATTATATCCTTACAATGTTTTATTTATTTTTAGACTTTTATTTAATCGTCGCTATTGGCCTAATTTGTTTTTCTAAAAGTTTTAAGCGGATTAAAAAGAGTTCGTTATTTGTGTTAGCAGGAATGTTTATATATGTTGTCACCGATTATTATTACGCCTATCTGGGTTTGATCAGATCTTATGATCCCAATACATTTATTGACGTTGTCTATATGCTTTGTAATGTGCTTTTTGCGGTGGGAATCGCTTACGAAGCGGTAAATCCATTTATTGGCAACAACTCACGGCTCAATCAACTTTCCGAAAACTTAAGAAAGCCCACTAAATTAGTGTTTCTGAATATCGCTGCTTTCTATTTTTTATATTTGACTAATATTTTCAGTTTGCAGGTATTCACAATTGCAAGCGTTATTTGCATTTTATATTGGGTTCTGACAACCAATTTACTGGCAAATATGCTGGATAAACTTATGTTAAAAACAGAAAAAGAAATGAATGAACATCTCGAAAAACTTATCACAAAAAGAACGATGGAGCTTAATCGCGTAAATCAACATTTGCAAGAGATATCAAATAGAGATGCTTTGACTGGATTATATAACCGAAGGTATCTTGTCAGCCATCTCGATTCATTGGTTTCTATAAAAACTCCTTTTGCATTACTGTATATAGACGTTAACCGATTCAAGTCAATTAATGATTCCTATGGCCACGAAATGGGTGATAAAGTTTTATGTACATTGTGTGGGCACCTTTTAGGTAATCATAGCCCTAATTGCACCGTATTTCGCATAGGCGGTGATGAGATTGCTATTACAATAGAAAATTATGCTGATAAAGCGAATGTTGCTCTAATTGCGGAAAAAATCTTAAAAACAATACAAGCTCCTATTAAAATAGAGTCTTTTGTATTTACATTAAACGCAAGCATTGGAATTGCACTATACCCACAGGATGCCGATGATAGAGATATTCTAATGCAGTATGCAGATATGGCTATGTATGAAGTGAAGTCTATGGTAAATAGAAACAATTATCTGTTTTTTAATGCAGAGCTTAGTGAAAAAAACAAAAGACATTATGAAATTGATCTTGCATTACGGAGTGCAAATTATGATAAAGAATTTGTTTTATATTTTCAGCCACAATTTAGCGTCAAAACAAATTCACTTATGGGAATGGAAGCCTTGATCAGATGGGTTCAACCACAAAAAGGATTTATTTCTCCTTCCGAATTCATTCCCGTGGCAGAAAAAAATGGAACGATCTTTGATATTGGGGAGTGGGTTATAAACAGAGCATTTGCTCAGATAAAAAAGTGGAATCAAACATATGACTTGAATTTAAAAATGGGCATCAATATCTCTCCCATCCAAATTGAGAATATTGGTTTTATTGATTGGTTTCGTGAAAAACTTCAAAATGAAGATATAAAACCAAATTGGATTGATCTAGAAATAACAGAAAGTATTGCAATAAAACCAGATGCTTTAACCGCGCAAATATTCGATTTATTGCATGAAATTGGTGTGTACACTTCAATTGATGATTTTGGCACAGGGTATTCGTCCCTTAGTTATATTAAAAGATTTAATATTGATCGACTCAAAATTGCAAAAGAGCTAATTGACAATATTGAAAATGATCAAAATTCATTACTTATCGTCCAAGCTATTGTTATGATGGCAAAAGGAATGCAAATAAAAACCATAGCAGAAGGGGTTGAGGATGTTAATCAGCTAAAATTCCTTAACCAATTGGGCTGCGATGAGATACAGGGGTATTTTTTCGGAGAGCCTGTCACCGGCGAAGCGTTTGAAGTGCAGTATATAAAAGAAAAAGAGTCAGAATGTCTTGTCTGAATATTATTTGCTACTGTACTAATTTGCACTGCCAAAAGTGTTATAGTAGCGAGAATCACCCAGAACCACTGAAGGGAAAATACCGTTTGGGGGTGTAGTTGGTTATAGTCTCAAAATATACGTAAAGCATTAGTAGCTTCAATCTGAACCGAAGCTGCTAATGCTTTTTATCATGTATTACCTTCGGCAGATTAGCGGTTATTTATTTTCATATATCTTTTGATTAAAGACAAGTCAAACAAATATAAGGAGAAATTAGGAATGATAGGGTTATTAAAGCCCGTACTTCTAAAGAAAAGCGAACATGTCGCACAACCTGATTCTAGTTAGCCATCAGTGCACAAAAAAGCCCAATCAGACTGAGCTTTTTCGATAAGCTATCATGTTATGCATAAAAATATTGCTGGGTGCCAAGCGATTCATTTACTCCTTAGCAAAATCGCTCTTCGGATGCCCACAAAGGGGGCACTTCCAATCATCAGGCAACTGCTCGAAAGGGATATCGCCATCATAGACATACCCACAAATCTGACAGACCCACTTTTCTTTCTTTACCTCAGGAAGTGATCCGGCATCCTTAAATGCATTGAAAGCTTCCCGAGCTTTGGCCTTCATGCTCTTTTGATAGTTGCCGTATATGATTGGCTCTCCTTCTCCCAACCAGGCATCGGTCACCTCACAGAAAAACGCCGTATGGGTTGACAGCTCGTTTGAATCCGTCACCTTGCAGCGCAGATAAGCGGAAGCATTTTCGAGAACTGGTAACTCATCTACAATTTTGTGGGGCACATGAGCCCATTTATCGGCATTTCGGCCCGATTGAAAGCCAAAATTCCCGATAACAAATGGGTTAACATCTGTCCCGAGGATGGAAATAGTAAACTCGCCGGTTTCCTTGATCGCAGCATTAGTCTGGTTTGCCTTAATACTGCAGAGAATAACAGTTGGAACGGGCGAACTTGTTGACTGTATCAATGCGTCCACAACGCAGCCTGCAAATTTGCCATTTAGTTTTGCTCCTACAACGTAAAGACCGGCAGAAATGTTATAAAGCGCTTTTGAATCCATGGAATCCTCCTCAAATAATCAATCGCAATTAACGTATAAAGTTTAAATGACTGCCTAAAAGCATAGTCAGCTTTGCTAATCATACTTCACATTCTCATAGCTATATTTTTAGCAGTATTCTCAGCATTTCTTGTATTATATTACCACGACTTTCCTCAACATGCAATTAACTCTGATTACGATTACGCCTAAATTCAAGGGTATAACCTAGGCTTATCCTTTTTATTATGGCCAATGCACAAAGGATGGCATGTTGCTAATTTACACATTCTCATATAATTTTCTATTTAAAAGCTGTACTTTCTGTTAAAAACAATTCCTTCTATATCATACCAGATTATCGGTCAAATGTCAGGAAACCGCTAGTTTAGGGGTAGTGGTAGCCACAAAAACAACGATCTTCTACTTAAAAAGCTGACCGTTACTGGCGTATTCATGATATGTATGGGTGTTAATAGCTGTATCCCATTAAGTGGGGTGATCCCTTGTCAATTGTTTACAGATCCAATTGGAAATGGATAGCGCAGCAAATAGGTTATAGCCGAAGGGTGGTGTGTAGCAGAGCCGCCACCAGATAGATACAAAAGGATATACCATATGTAACTCATTACAGCCTAACCAAGTGCCGACAGGCACCAGAATTGGTGCAAGGATGAGTGTGGTAACCATATCATCCACAGCAAATGCAAAAACATGCATAAGGTGAATAAAGAAGACATATTCCCTTGCTGTGACGTACTTGAGGACAAGCGCTGGGGTGTTGGGTTTCGGGTCAAAAGACCGCCGGCGGTCTAAGCGTCAAAAAGGCACTAGCTATCTGTAAAAGGGTATTCAGAGCAATATTTCTTTTCAATAACGCATAAAATCGCATGCTCACACTTTAAATTTACCTGCATAGCATGTTGGTGGGGAGGTGTTTTTTTGAAAAAACGTCAGTATCAAAATGGAGTTTTAGATATACGAGAAGATATGAGAGAATGGGATAGATATCAATTCCCCAATTGTGGTTGTAAATGCCAACCATGTTGCTGCATTCCCGGCCCTCCTGGCCCTCCTGGCCCCCCCGGACCAACAGGAGCAACAGGACCAACAGGGCCAACAGGGCCAACAGGAGCAACAGGACCAACAGGGCCAACAGGGCCAACAGGAGCAACAGGACCAACAGGGCCAACAGGGCCAACAGGAGCAACAGGACCGACAGGACCGACAGGGGCAACCGGTGAGACAGGGCCAACAGGGCCAACAGGGCCAACAGGGCCAACAGGGCCAACAGGGCCAACAGGAGCAACAGGACCAACAGGGCCAACAGGGCCAACAGGAGCAACAGGGCCGACAGGACCGACAGGGGCAACCGGTGAGACAGGGCCAACAGGGCCGACAGGACCGACAGGGGCAACCGGTGAGACAGGGCCAACAGGACCAACCGGGCCGACTGGAGCAATGGGGCCGGGGGGTACAACAATCTATTTAGCTTCAGCTACATCTGTTGGTAGCGGACATTTTCTAGGGCTTGGAGCTTCCTCTGCACTGTTTGAAAGAAATAATGTAGTTATACCGGTAGATGCTATTATAACTGGTATAGTTCTAAATGTTAGAGATGCAGCTTTAGGGGATGATGATACCGTTACAGCTACGGTCTATACGAGTCCATGCGGGTTTGGTGAACCTATACAAACAAACCTCTATGCAATGGTGGAAGGGCCAAGTTCTGAAGCGGATCCTCATTGTTGTGCAACTGGTTTTGAAAGTGTAGCTGTTGATCAATGTACACTTTTGTCCGTAGAAATTGTGACAAGTACAGGAAATGCATTAAATGGTGGAGCTGCTGTAACTGTATTCTTATCTATACCGTAAGGATATAATTTGCTTACGATAAAGGGTGTCGACTCAGTCGACACCCTTTTATTTACTAAAACAGAATACGATCAATCGTGTTTAACATATTTAATGGTGTAAAATGAATTATGTGAAGAAGGAGATTAATATGCCAAAATTACGATTTCATCTCTTAGGTCAGGCTCATTTAGAAACGCATAAACGCAACTCATCCTGTGCTTTTAATCAGAAAATAATCAATTTAGCTAAAATGATAAAAGAATATGGCCATACAATATATTTTTATGGTGTTGAGGATTCTCAAGTGACATGTGATAAGTTCATTCAAGTATCAACACAAGAAGTTCTCAAACGTACTTATGGCGATTACGATAGGTCAACTAATTTCTATAAACAAGACCCCAATGATTATGCACATCAGTATTTCAATATGAATGCCATCAGTGCGATTTTAAAAAATAAGCAAGAACGAGATATCTTATTATGTCCCATGGGTATATATCAAAAGCCAATAGCAGATGCTGTCGGCCTTCTGACAATAGAGTCCGGAATAGGTTATCCAGCCGTATTTGCACCCCATCGTATTTTTGAATCATATGCGTGGATGCATTATATTTACGGTAAACTAAAGATCGATGATGGCGTCTGGTATGATGCTGTAATACCAAATTATTTTGACCCTGACGATTTTCCGTTCCAACCAAATAAGCAGGATTATCTTTTGTATTTTGGAAGAATTATTAGCCGAAAAGGGGTTAAGGTTGCTTCTGACATAGCTAAAGCAACTGGGCATCAGTTATATGTGGTAGGTCAAGGTTCTCTGGATAATCCAAATGAAGGACTTAGTCTGGGTTTAGAAAAGCATATATTATATAAACCGGCTGTTGGGCCAGAAGAAAGAGCTGAATTATTGGGAAATGCCAAAGCAGTTTTAATGCCCACTTTTTATCTGGAGCCATTTGGAGGCGTTAACATAGAGGCACAGCTTTGTGGAACACCTGTTATCACTACTGACTGGGGGGCTTTTCCGGAAACAGTTTTGCACGGTGTAACCGGTTATCGTTGCAGGGTTTTTGAAGAATTTTGTTGGGCCGTGG
Organism: Oscillospiraceae bacterium MB24-C1; assembly: GCA_030913685.1. Taxonomy (NCBI): domain Bacteria; kingdom Bacillati; phylum Bacillota; class Clostridia; order Eubacteriales; family Oscillospiraceae; species Oscillospiraceae bacterium MB24-C1. Next base: position 1,964,935 of record CP133187.1, read on the forward strand.
ACAATATTTCTAACATAGACCCGATAAAATGCCGCGAGTGGTCAGAAAAAAATTACTCAATGAAACGTATAAGTAAAATGTATGAAGAGTATTTCCAAAGAGTTTACCATCTTTTTGATGATGGATGGTCTGCAAAAAATCAAGATCGCAAAGAGTTGAGCTGGCTGGAACGTTACTACCCAAACATTACAATATGATTAATTACAAGATAAAGTATACCGCTCCCAAAAGTTAGTCAACTTATCAACTTTCTTTTGAATACTAAAAAAGCAACAGGGTTAAAACATATGAGGTGCAAGAAATAAATTCTTGCACCTCATGCTGTACTGGTGGGAGCGGATGGATTCGAACCATCGTAGTCGTAAGACAACAGATTTACAGTCTGCCCCCTTTGGCCGCTCGGGAACACTCCCATGTATATTAATTTTTAGGGTGGAGCTGGTGGACGGACTTGAACCCCCGACCTGCTGATTACAAATCAGCTGCTCTACCAACTGAGCTACACCAGCATAGCGAGTGAATGACAGCGAAATCTACTATAACATTAACTTCGATAAATGTCAACTAGTTTAAGCATTATTTTTAAAATAAATTAAATTTAAGTTAAATACCTCGATACTCTTGATTGACAGTATCATTTTTATACAGTATAATGTACAACGGGTTATTACTCAAACTGGTGGACATTACTTTTATAAATGGAGTTTTCTATCGTTTGTTGCCTTATCATTATTTTACCCGGGTGTGGCGCAGTTGGTAGCGCGGGTGGTTTGGGACCATCAGGCCGCAGGTTCGAACCCTGTCACTCGGACCAGTCAGAGTGTGGATATAGGATTTGAAGACGTGGTAAACATCTTCAAATCCTGAACACAAGGTTAAAACGATTTATAAAGGGGAGTAGCTACAAGCTACTCCCCTTTATTTGTGTTGTAGAACTACTTGCTAGGCGATTTGTTTCGTAGTAGTGGCAGCGTTGGAATGTATGAACCAGAGCGTTCCCCATATCTAACGCCTTTTTATATCGCCCAGGGTACTGTTGGCCGGTACTTGCATATCCAATGGGCAAACAAAGCTTTGGCTTTATATAGGCATCAAAAACTATCAATATAAAGCACATTACCTATGGTTATATTAAACGATTGGCTGTTTTCCAAAAGATAACGCGGTAAAAATTTCAAATAAAAACAAGAACAAAAGAAAGAAAAGTAAATTTTATCCGACACTTTAAAGTCCTCAATCGTATTATTAGTGAGAGGGGGAAATGAGATGGCAAAATCTTTGTTACGTACGAACGAAGAGATTGCAGAGATTTACGATCGACATATTGATACGGTTTATCGAATTTGTTTTACATATTTAAAAAACTCTGCTGATACAGAGGATGTGGCACAAAACACTTTTGTAAAACTTATGCAATACGATGGCACCTTTGAAAGCATAGAGCATGAGAAGGCCTGGCTGATTGTGATTGCGACAAATCTTTGCAAAGATTTTTTGCGCCATTGGTGGCGTAAACGTAAAAACGTTGAAGACTATGATAAAGAACTTTATTCACAACCTTTTCAGACAGATGAAACTATTATTGCTGTAATGGAGTTGCCAGATAAATATAAAACAGCTATTTATCTTTACTATTACGAGGGGTACACGAGTGTTGAAATTTCAGCGCTTTTAAAAAAGCCCCAATCAACAATACGAAACTACCTGCATGAAGGAAGAAACATCCTCAGGCAGAAATTAGGTGGTGATTTCCATGAAGAATAAGCAGGTCATTAGCGCCTTTAATAAAATAAAACCAGACCAAGTCGCAAAGGAAAGAATGCTATCAAATATCCTCAAACAATCAGAATTGGAGAGGGTGGCAAATAGAAAGGGAGATATTATGACAAACAATATAATTAAAAGATTAGTTCCCATAGCAGCTTGTTGTGCTGCTGTGTTGGTAGCTGCAGTTACAATTCCCAATATGATGGATCTAAATAAACCGCCTCAAATTGAAGTAGTAACCCCTGCTGCGGATTCTCCTATGGGGATACGCAAAATTATCAATTATAATGGACACCGGTATGCTTTTTTAGAAAACGGGTCAACATATAATCTCAATAAATCGGAGATTACTAAATCACTGGGTGAATTGGAATACGATATTACCGAAGACCCCCAAAATAACGGTACAAAAGATTTTTCTGCTACTTTTGCGGTTGGTGGAACGGTTTATGAAATTTCATATTATAATCCCGCGTTTAGAGTGGCGGTTGAGTTTGACGGAAACTACTATATCTGCGAAAATGTTGATGCAGTTGGCGACAAAACAGTGGATGTATCTGATTATTTTACAAAAGCAAATTTTGTCGAAATAGTAGACGAGATTATAATTTACGATCATTTTAAGCGTAACGCACTTGATGCTATTTCTGACAAGGAAACGAAGCAAATGATTGCGGGGCTTTCTAAGTCCTCCCCTGTGGTATTATCAAATGATGACTATGAGAAGATTGGAAAAGCACAAAAATCGGGTAGGTCGTTTTTATTGTCCTTTGAGTTAAATGATAAAACGCAATATGAAATGTATGTTATTCCTACTCTTGGAATTTCAATGATAGGGGACAATAGATATACATTACCGGATGAATTTGTTTCTACTTATGGTGATTTGTTTAGCGGACTAGAACAAAAAGGACAGCCTATACCCATGAGCTAATTTCATTATTTTATCGCAGCGGCATAGATGTTTTTCAATTTGCCCCAACCTATTCAGTACCGGATAATGTATCTATTGGAAGAAGGCTTTACGGCTCAATATAGTGTGAAATCAAAGGAAATCACATAAAATAATAAAATTTCTTAAAAACATTCATTATTTTCTCTTGGATTGTTTTTCATATATGTTATAATATAGGTACAACCATATCACCAATGCAAAAGGAGAAAAGCTATGAAATACGAAGTTTACAGCGATGCAGCAAGTGGCCTTCATTTCGCGGTAGTGTGCGATGATGGATCGTGCAAATACTACTTTAGCGATAAAAACAAGGAAGAAATCCCCCAGCTGGTTGAAGCGGCTAAAGCAGGTGAAGATCTGAGCCGGTGGAACGGTAACGACGCCGACCCACAGTCCAAATACGAAGCGCTTCTCGCTGATGTTGAGGAGAAAAAGGTTCAGGACGTAACCGACGAATATCTCAAAGAGTCCAACTAAGGGCGAAAGCCCGGTAAATTGTGGCTTATAAAGCTTGCATTTACTGTGGCATGCCAAAAATTATGACATAAGCGCAAGGGAATAACCCCGGTACCAAAACCGGGCGCATTCTCTTGCGTTTTGTTTTTGCCAGCACTTCCTTTGGCATATTAAATTAGTTATATCAAGATACAAAAATCGGTATTTTATTTTCCTCCGGGATAATGTTAAAATTTAAGAATAAACAATTCAATCACCAACAAGGTGTGAAATAAAACTTTAAGGAGGCATTCCATGAAGAACCGCATAGCAGCCCGTATGTCGCTTTTAGCCCCTTCAGGCATTCGAAAGGTCAACGAAAAGGCGTTGGCAATGGAGCGGGCCGGAGAACCTATCATTCACTTCGAAATTGGCCGCCCTGATTTTGATACGCCTGAATATATCAAGCGCGCCTGTGAAGAGAGCCTGAAAAAAGGCGAGGTATTTTACACCTCTAATTTTGGCGATATGGCATTGCGCGAAGTGATTGCACAGAAATTAACGCGTGAGAATGATGTGGCATATAAGCCCGCTGAGATTCTTGTTACAGTGGGCCTCTCTGAAGCGGTGTTCGACGTTTTGTGCACCATTCTCGACGAGGGGGATGAAATCTTGGTCCCTGACCCGGTGTGGATGAATTATCTCAACGTACCGCGCCTATTGGGCGCAACGCCGGTGACCTATACGCTGCGGGAGGAAAATGACTATCAGATCGACTTGGCGGAGGTTGGCGCAAAAATTACCGAAAAAACCAAGGCACTGGTACTGGTGACACCCAACAACCCCACCGGGGGTGTTCTATCGGAGCAGACGCTTCGCGGTCTAGCCAAAATTGCCGTTGAAAAGGATGTTATGGTAATTGCTGATGAAATTTATGAGAGGCTGATTTACGACGATGCTAAGCATATCAGCATCGCCTCGCTGCCCGGCATGAAAGAACGCACCTTCACTCTCAACGGCCTGTCAAAAGCGTTTTCAATGACCGGTTGGCGTATCGGTTATGTTGCTGCACCCGAGGAATATATTGCAGCGTTAAACAAAATTCATCAGCATAACACCACCTGTGCCCCATCCTTCGTACAGAAGGCCTCTATCGCGGCGTTGCGTGACGAACAGAACGAAGTGGCTGATATGGTTAAAGAATACCAGCGCCGCCGCGATTATGCCGTTGCCGCCATCAACGCCATACCAGGCTTGAGCTGCCGCTGCCCCAAGGGCGCGTTTTATATTTTCATCAATATCAAGGCCTTGAACCGCCCCTCTGCTGAGGTGGCGCAATTCCTACTGGAGCAAGCTAAAATTGCGTTGGTGCCCGGTGACGTATTTGGGCCTGGCGGCGAGGGCTATTTGCGCATGAGCTTTGCCAACAGTTATGAGAATGTTGTCGAGGGTTGCAAACGCCTACAGGAGGCTGTGGCAGTGCTAAAATAAATCCGATTGTCTTATTTTTACGCGCTAGACTTTGAAAAAACAAGTTGTTCTATATTGAGTTTGCATATTTAAGAGTAATGAAATGCATCAAGATTCAACTTTAAGGAGCCCCTCGATATTAAAAATAAAAATACAGAGCGGCGCCAAAAACGCAGCTCTGTATTTTTATTTAGGTCTATTAACTTGAGCAAAATTAAATCCACACAGCGTCGTCGGACTAAACCTCCTGCAATCGCGGGACATACAAAGGGGCATCCAAAGGCACCGATGTATCTGAAAACGCCATAATCATTGCATTAATAATTCTTTCGCTAGCAAAACCATCTCCGTACGGGTTAGCAACGCCGGCCATCTTATTGTAGAGCGCACGGTCGGTTAAAAGTCTGGCGGCACAGGCGAAAACCGAGTCCTGACTTACACCAGCCAGCATTGCTGTTCCAGCGCAGACAGCCTCTATGCGCTCGGTCTCCCGACGCAGCACCAGCACCGGCTTATTTAATGATGGTGCCTCTTCTTGCAGCCCGCCTGAATCGGTCATGACCATGTAGCACCGACTGATCAGATTGTGCATGTCCAATACATTGAGCGGTTCTAAAAGGTGCACGCGTGGGTTATCTGAAAAGGCTGACTCGGCCAGATTTCGCACGGCCGGATTGGGATGTACCGGGAACAACACCTCAACATCAGGGAAATCTGTTATCAGCCTATTGATAGCGGCAAAAATATCGGATATGCCTCCGCCCAAATTTTCGCGGCGGTGTGTGGTAAGCAGTATCATGCGGCGGTCATAGTCCATCTGGTTGAGCAACGGCTGAGTAAAACGGTAGTCTGGGCGGACGGTATAGCGCAGGACGTCAATGGCCGTATTGCCGGTGACATAGATTTTTCCACCCACATTCTGGTGCAGTAAATTCTGGCGGTTCTGCTCGGTGGGTGCAAAGTGTAACGTACTTAAATTGCCCAATAGTGTGCGGTTCATTTCTTCCGGGTAGGGAGAATTGGGGTTGCCGGTACGCAGCCCGGCTTCGACATGCCCTATGGGAATTTGATGATAAAATGCGCTTAAACCGGCGGAAAGAGCGGTGGTTGTGTCTCCATGCACCAATAAAACATCCGGTTTATTCCGTGCCAGAACTCGCTCCATACCAGATAGAACCCGGGCAGTGATATCAGTGAGAGTTTGATTTTCCTGCATAATGTTCAGGTCGAAGTCAGGTGTAATATTAAATTGTGTCAGCACGTCATCAAGTATCTGGCGGTGCTGCGCGGTGACGCATACAGTCGTGTCCAGCCGAGCATCCTTTTGGCATGCGAAAATTAACGGCGCCATTTTTATAGCATCTGGCCTTGTGCCAAACACCAGCATCACTTTCAGATGTTTCATACACTTCTCCCCTAAATATTGCTAAAAATATGAAAAATATGCAATTAAAAATCACAAATTTGTTTAAAATATTACCTAAATAGCAAAAAAATTGTTGAGCCTGTTTAAAATCGCTAAAACATATGTTATAATGCCATCATTATATCAATATATCAAATTAAAAACAACATTTTTAACTTTGCCCATTTTAACGTCAAGAAAGGGGGACAGCAATGCAGTGGACAACACAAAGAAAAATTTCATACTCATTGCCGTCGCCTGCTGCCGCGGCTGTTATTGTCGCCGGACTTATTCTTGTCTTTACCCTGTTTATACCGCCGCTGGTGGGCATGGCGGATAATGGCGACTTTTACCGCGTTATAAACGGGAACGGGCTTTATAAGCTTGACCGTGATACGCCGGACCAATTTCTTTCCTATTTTAGCAGTCAATACGGCATGTATCAGTATTTTAATGATTATGAAGACAGTCTAGTTTCGTCACAGACACCGATTATTCATGTCGCGGTTGCGCTCGACCGCCTTCTGACTGGTGACGACGCTGTGTTCGATGTTCGGTTTTTGGCTTTTTTAATCGGCTTGTGGGCATTAGTCGCGTTATACCTGCTGGTTGACTACGCTGCATGGGGATTGGAAAAGCGCTTTGGCTATATTGTTGCCGCAATAGCGGTCTTAATTTTTTTTGACACCGGGTATTTAGCTTACTTTAATTCGTTTTATGCAGAAGGACTTGTTTTGGTCAGTTTTTTGACTGCAATGACTTGTGCGCTGCTCATACGGCAAGAGCGTTATCCGCCGTATGTCCTATTAGCTGTTTATGTTCTGAGCGGCGTTGTTTTGACCTGTGCCAAGCAGCAAAATGCGCCGTTGGGTATATTGCTAGGGCTGCTATGCATCCCGATGATGCGGGGTGTGCCGCAGTTGGGTGCTGAAGTCACAGGGCGGACAAAAGCCGTACAGCGGGCAATTACAGGCATTTGCGCGTCGCTTCTCTGTTTTTGTGGTGTGGCAGTGTACATATTAATTCCACAGGAGTTTGTAGAGATCAATCAATATCATGCCATGACACGCGGTGTACTGATGTCGGCAGAAAATCCGGAGGAAGCGTTGGAACGCTTTGACATTGATCCGCAATATTCGCTGTTGGATGGTTCAATTTATTACGAGCGGTACCCCGCCGTTAATGTGGAAGGCGATGCGCTTAAAGAGGAGTTTTTTCCAAAATACAATTTCATATCGGTGACGGTTTATTACCTTATGCACCCGGACGACCTGTTTTTAATGCTTGATGAGGCCGCTAAAAACGCTTACGCTATCCGCCCCGATGCCATAGGCAACTTTGAACGCAGCGCAGGGCGGGAGCCGGGTCAGAAAGCTGCGTTCTTCACTTTGCACAGCACTTTAAAGAATATTATCGTACCCAAAACGGTAGGATTTGTACTGATCTGGCTTATCTCCATGCTCAGCCTCAGCTTTAGGGACAGATGGCGGATGCTGGTTCTGGGGTGTGTCATGCTATCGGGCTTTTCGCAGGTCGGGGTTTCAATCATTGGCGCGGGGGACGCCGATCTATCAAAACATATTTTCTTATATAATGTTGCATTTGATTATGTCAACTTTATCATTATATCCACTGTTTTTATGTCTTGGCGTTCAAACGTCTATCGCAAAAAGCATCCTGACATTAAAAAGGAGGAGGCAGTATGCGCGTGAAATCTCTTTACATCCTTTGCTTGATGGCAGCGGTTTTTTTGTTGCTGTCTGGCTGCGCCCCAAGAGGCGGGGATGTTCTGAAAGAGAACGCTTTTACGCCACCTGCGCCGGCCGACACAGCCGAACAAGCCTGTCTTGATTTTGTGCAGAACCAACTTGCCGCGAATGGCGGGATCTATACTAATTATCTCAGTGGCTCTGCACAGGGAGATTTGGCGCAGGGGCATGAGGTTCTCAGCGAATCTCAGGGGCTGATGCTTCGCTATTACGCCGCTATCGCAGATGAAGAAGGGTTTTCTCAAACGTTGGGCTATATTACCCAGATGCTTGACACCGGCGCGTTGCTGTCCTACCGGGTGGGTGAGGAGGGTTCGCGCTTTAGTACCAATGCTGCAATTGACGACCTGCGTATTTTGCGGGGCCTACTTGAAGGGGCGCAGGTGTTTTCACAGCCTGATTATCGCAAGCTTTGCCAAAACTGGGCTAAGCGTCTTTATAAAACTAACGTAAAAGATGATTTTCTGCTCGATTGCTATGACGAAACGCTGTCCTTTGCGGGGCGTGTCAGCACGCTGTGCTTTTCTGACCTTGAAACTATGCAGTTGCTAGGCTCTGCTGACAGACGCTGGAACAAGGTTGAGAGAAAAATGCGTGATATTTTAAAACAAGGTTACTTAGGTGATCACTTTCCGTTTTTTCAAACCCGCTATGATATCGACTCGGAAGCCTACGAAGCGGAGCAGATCAATATGGTCGAAGCGTTATTGACCGCGGTGCATCTGTCTCAGGTGGGCGAATGCCCGGCGGCTACCGTACGCTGGGTCAAAGAGGCGCTATCACAGGGGGCGATTTACGGCGCATATACCCCGCAGGGCGTACCGGTTAACACAATTGAATCCACTGCCATTTATGCGCTCTGTGCGCTGCTGGGTGGCGCCGAGGGTGACCAGGCGTTGGTGGAAGCGGCAATGGAAAAATTGCGCGGCTTCCAGATCACCGACAAGCAAAGCACACTCTATGGCGCTTTTGCGGACGCAGCCACACTGAAGGCCTATTCCTTTGACAATCTGATGGCGCTCGCAGCTCTGCGTACACAAGCGCAAAATGCGGTTGGCAGCGAGAAAGGAGAAGGCGCTTGAAATGTTTTTTTCGCTTCGCCACATTTTTAATGGCAGTTTTATTGTTATTGACACTTGGCGTACTGGCCGACTCAGAGCAAGCGGCCGAGCCACAAACAGCACAGGTATTGCTGGTTTGTGATGAAAAAAAAGGTCGGGCAGCAATTGAGGCGCTGATCAGCGCCTGTGGTAAAACGGTGGATTCGGTTTCAGAAACGACCTATACCGCCGATCTGCCTGCGCGTTATAGTTATGTCATAACTACGGCGAACCAACCATATCTCGACGCCGCAGCCGCTGGAATACCCACGGTCTGTCTTGGTGAAAGTGCCGGGCCGGTTGACGGCGTAACAACGCTTAGGCTAAAAAACATGGGCGTTACACTGCAACTGGATGACCACAGCCAATATCAGTTTATAAAGGCCGCTACCGTCGCGCAGCAGCTAGAACACGGCCAGCGCTACGGCAGCATTGAGCTCAGCTCAGGAGATAGCTTTCCGTTTGCAGTTATTCTTTCCAATGCGGTCTATGTGCCGTGGTACCAGCAGGAGGGGCTGAGTTATATCATGCTCGGCGGTCTGCTCCGCCAATATTTTGGCGCGGATTCGGCTGACGGGGCTATGTATGTGCTGCTAGACGAGATTTATCCCTTTTCAGATCTTGACATGCTGTACGAAACTACCGACCGTTTTGCTCAAAGCGGTATCCCCTTTATTGTCAGGGTGATGCCTGTCTATGATAATCTCGACTATCCCGCTTTTAAGCGTTATACACGGTCACTACGCTATGTTCAGGCGAAGGGCGGCGCCATTGTTTTGCACGATCCCATCGTGCGGCAGTACGAATCAGAGCGTGAGCCGCTTGCTGATAAGCTTACCCGAGCTAAGGCCGCGTTTGCCGAGGAAGGTATTACGTTGTTCGATATGAACTTTCCCGGTCTGGCTGTTTCTTTTGAAGATATTCAAGGCATCGCCCATACCCGGCTGAATTTCGGCAACCTGCCGATAGATACAATGATTCGCTTTTCGCTGTTTAAAGATGTCACGGCGCTTAAAAACACCGTGCAACAGCTGGATGATGCATGGCTTTCGATCTCAGACTATAAGTCAAAGTTTCCGGAGCTGGAGTCGTTGCACTATGAAGAAAAGACGATCGACGCGTCCTATGTTTACCGAGAGAGCATGATGGCAACGTTAAGTGGATTTTTCTCAGGTGCAAACCGAATTTTGCTGATAATTGTGAGTATTAGCGTCGCAGTGTTTCTGGTTTTGATTGCGGTGGGACGCAGGATTTATCGACAGATGTTTTACAGGAGATAATGGGAGGTAGACTGTGAACACCATTGACATCTTGATGCTGGCTTCCCTTTTTTGTATATGGTCGCTGTTGCTGATCAATGTGCTTATGATTGTGAGCGGCTACATGTATTATCTCGAGACTACGCGCTATACCCCGCCCGTGCCGGATCAATTCCCCATGGTTTCTATCATGGTTCCGGCACATAACGAGGGTATAGTCATTGTGCAGACGGTGCTGTCCCTGCTAGCGTTTAACTATCCGAAGGACCGATACGAAATTATCGTCATCAACGACAACTCCTCAGACAACAGTGCACAGCTTCTAGCGGATATTCAGCAGAAAAACCCTGGACGCAACCTGAAAATAATCAACACCGATAGCGTGACCGGCGGCAAGGGTAAGTCCAACGCACTCAACATTGGCTTTGCACACTGCACCGGTGAATATATCGTGATCTATGATGCTGATAATACCCCGGAGCCTAATGCACTGCGGCTATTGGTCTCTGAAATTTGTGCCGATAGCTCTCTGGGCGCTGTTATTGGAAAATTTCGTACGCGAAACAAAAATGCGACGCTGCTCACTCGCTTTATTAACATCGAGACGCTTTCTTTTCAGTGGATGGCGCAGGCCGGACGGTGGAAGCTGCTCAAGTTATGTACCATACCGGGGACGAACTTTATCATTCGGCGCAAGATTCTTGAGGAAATGGGCGGATGGGATATCCATGCCATTGCCGAGGATACTGAGATCAGCTTTCGTGTTTATCGGATGGGGTATCGTATCAAATTCTTGCCACAGGCGGTCACATGGGAGCAGGAGCCTCAGACCATTAAGGTTTGGTTTCGTCAGAGAACCCGTTGGGTGAAGGGCAATATCTATGTATTGATTAAAAACCTGCCGATGCTCTTTGACCGTAGGGCGGGGCAAGTGCGTTTTGATATCTTGTATTTTATGGCGATTTATTTCCTGCTACTGACCTCGCTCGTCATTTCGGACAGCGTGTTTTTGCTCAATGCCAGCGGCTGGGCACATATGACGCTAGCCGGTTTTAGCAACCTGCTTTGGGCGCTCGCCGTTGTGATGTTCATCTTGGGAACGTATGTGACCATTACGACCGAGAAAGGCGAGATGCACGCTTCAAATATTGTGATTATCGCGCTGATGTACTTTACATACGCCAAGATGTGGATGGTCGTCGCAGTGTATGGATTGATCCAGTATTTAAAAGATCTCATCCTGCGCAAAGAAACAACATGGTATAAAACAGAACGTTTTAAATAATGGAGGGCATATCTTGAAAACCAAAAAAAGAAGATGGGCTGCTGTTTTTTTATTTCTTATCTTCTGGGCGCAGATTGGCGGCTTATTACCCGTTAATGCTGCCGAACCAGATGCCGCAACAAACGGCCCAGAGGTGCAAAGTGAGGTTTTAAGCCAAACCGATCTGAACCTGACCGGACAGGGGGATGCGCCTTACATCCATGAAGAATCATTTGGGAGCGATCAGAGTTTAACCGGTCTGTTTTCTCAGACGATCAGATATTTTCAAGCAGGCGAATGGGATATTCGTGGCGCGACGCTGACATTGCGCTACGACGTGTCCCAACTGGCTGACAACACTGTTTCAAGTCTGACTTTTACGCTGAACAAGACCATGTTTTACTCCGTTCGGCCGACGCCTGGCCAAAACGGAAAAACGCAGGAGCTTTTGATTCCAATTCCGATTGATCAGATTAAGGCGGGGCAGAATGAGCTGACAATAGAAGCTTATATTCGTACACAGGACAGGTTGCCATGTGTCGACGATGTTTCGTTGGCGAACTGGCTTCAGATTTTTGGTGACTCCACCGTTTCTATCAGCTATTATCCAACGATGCCCTGTAACACACTGGCTGACTGCTATGAGCAGTTCACTAGCATCGACGCGCTTGAAAACCGGCAAAGCACGGTGTTTGTACGCGACGGTGGCACCGATGCAGAGTTAACCGCCACCACGTTGGCGCTGGCGGGGCTATCAGGCCAAGCCCAAATGGCATATGAGAATATTGCCCTGCAAAGCTTAACCGATGAACAAACGCTCTTTTCGGGGAAATATCGAATCTTTATCAGCCGGTATGACGCTCTTTTACCCAGCGTCAAAGAACGGCTCACCGACGAACAGCGACAGGCGGCGGAACAGGACGCTGTTATGACGCTGATAAAAAGTAATGGCAGCAACGTGCTGTTGATCACCGGCAACAATGACGCAGCCATGATCAATGCCGGTATGCTTTTGGGCAACGCTAGTTATATGTCACAGGCGCGCACACTGTGGCGGCGGGTGACTGCGGATGAAAACATGCTGATGCAAAAATCTGAAATTACGCAATACCGCCAGCTGACCGAAGCGGGAAGTTATGTGGACGGCCTGTTCCGTCAGAGCATTTCATACTACATGGAGCTGCCGGCCAACAGAAGACTTTCCACCTCAAGCCAGGTCAGCCTCTCGATGCGCTATTCCGAGAACCTGGACTTTAATCGCTCTCTGGTCACCATCTATGTTAACGACCAGCCTATTGGTAGTAAGAAGCTCGATAAAGAAAAGGCGCAGGGTGACACTATCCGCCTAGATATTCCGGCTGACTTGATGGTCAATGGTAATTTTTCGGTGCGCGTATCGTTCGACCTCGAAATGCAGGACGCATGGTGTACGCTGAATCAAGGGCAGCAACCCTGGGCTTATGTCACCAACGAGAGTATGCTTAAACTGATGCCGGTCGATTTTGAGGGCATAATATTTGAAGGGTATCCCAGCCCGTTTGTTAAGGACGGTAGTTTCAACAATGTTGTGATGGTGATGCCTGATTCGCCCGGTGCGGCTGATTTTGAAGCACTACGACAGATTACGCTGACCTTTGGCCGGTTTTTAAAGGACAACACCGGCGTATTGCGGGTCGCCCATATGTCAAATACCGGGGATTTAAAGCAGTCCAACGTCATCGCTATTGGGCGTCTTGAGACGAACCTTATTGTCCAACAAATCAATAATATGATGTTCTTCCAATTCAGCCCCCAGGGAACGACGATTGGCTCTAACGAGAAGATGACGATAGACCCCAACTACGGTACAACCCTTGGCACAGTGCAGCTGCTCAACTCGCCCTACAGCGAGCAAAAGCGCGCATTGATGGTGGTGACTGGCGTCAGCGATAATGCGATGCTGCGCGGTGTGGAATATATCGGATTGACCGATAACCTCTGGAAGCTTTATGGCGATGGCTATGTCGCTGACGGTGTGGATATTTTCCCGTTCCGGTTTAAGGAAGATAACGCCAAGCGCGAATCGCTAATTGAACAGCTGGCCTCCCGCGGAGACATTCATAAACTTGTGCTTGCAGTGGGATTGGCGCTGATGCTTATTGTGGTATCTGCAGTGATGCTGATTAGAAAATACGGAAGGCAGGGGCGGACATGAAACAAAACAGAAACTTTCTAATCGCTGATCTGGCGTTTCTTTGCATGTTGCTGCTCTTATTTGTCTGTATTCTGTTTATATCCGGCACACCGGATAGTTTTCAGAAAAATACGATTATTCTAGCGGCGGTGCTGACAACCGTTATCATCACTTATTTTTCAACCTTGCCCATCGGGTTAATACTCAATATTGTGATGATCTTCAGCTATGCAACCTATGTCATTGTTTATGCGGCTTATCGGGGCGTTACAATCTCGTCGGATATTTATTTCTGGATTATCTGGAGCCCCTGCATGACCACTGCGGTGTATTTGTTTTCGGGCCGAACCAAACAGGCTGAAAAGCATAATGAACAAATGAAGGAGCAGTTGGTGCGTCTTTCGGGTGTAGACCCAGAAACAGAGCTGAAAAACATCAGAAGCTTCGAGCGGGAATGCGGCGTGTATATGAATATTTCGCGCCGCTACCAAATGAGTCTGGTTGTTGTTGTTTGGCAGTTCCGCTATCAGCGTGAGCTGACGCAGATGCTGGGGCAAAATGGCCTGATGCAGTTGGCTAAGCAGATTTCCAAGGAATTATTAGAATCGTTACGTCAAGAGGACGCACTTTATATGCTTGATAACAATCCCTTTACGTGGGGGACGATGCTTTTCACCGATCTGGAATCGACGCACATTGTGGTTGATCGCGTGCTTAAAAGGCTTGAAAAGTTGGATTTGACCAGTGCTTCTGGCAAGCATAAGATTAATTTGGAGATGCGCTCGGGTGCCGCGCGCTTTTCTGAAAGAATTGATACGCCGTTCCAGCTGTTGGAGGAAGCCAAAAAGAAGCTAGAATACGATGTTTAGATCGTAAGTATTGACACTGACGTTAAACACCGAATGTTTTTCGAAGGTGGTCTAAACAATCTTTTTTTCGGTCGTTTCGATGCAAGACGCCGAACAATAAATGGTATGGCACTGCAAAAGGGAAAACAGGACGGTTTTCTGGTATGATAGCCATATAAGGCGGTGATAACAGGGTGTTTTTATACGGAGAAACAGAGCTATCCTATTTAAAAAAGAAGGATAAGCGCTTAGGGCAGGTAATTGATACACTGGGTATGATTGAGCGCAGCACCGACAGCGATCTGTTTGCTTCGGTAGTGCGTCACATTGTAGGGCAGCAGATTTCGATGGCGGCACAGGCAACGATCTGGCGGAGAATTATCGACACACTGGGTGAAATAACACCAGAAAAAATATATACCGCCGATGCCGCGGTACTGCAGGCCTGTGGCATAAGCTTTAGAAAAGCTGAATATATCAAAGATTTTGCTCAAAAGGTTCATCATGGTATGTTCGATATTGAAGCACTGGCCAATAAAAGTGACGCCGAGGTGATCGCTGAGCTTTCGAATTTAAAGGGCATCGGTGTGTGGACCGCTGAAATGTTGATGATTTTTTGCATGCAACGTCCCGACATTTTAAGTTTTGGCGATCTTGCAATTCAACGTGGTCTGCGGATGCTATATCATCATCGTAATATCGACCGAAAGTTGTTCGAAAAATATCGGCGTCGCTACAGCCCTTATGGCACTGTTGCCAGTTTTTATATTTGGGCGGTTTCCAACGGCGCTATCCCAGGGATGAAGGACTATGCGCCCGCCAAAAAGCCGAAGGGGAAGCGTTAATCAAACGCCTATGGATTATCCAACAAAGAAGCACCGAGGATTAGTGCCCCCGGTGCTTCTCTTTACGTTTTTGTTGTTTCATGCTGAATTTGCGTTGCTGCTCGGCTTCTCGGTTTTCTCGGGCGAGGCTCTTGCGCACCATCTTATTTTGCTCTTGCTGTAACTTTAGAGCCTGTTGCGCTTTTGTTCCAGCACCGGTTTCCTGAAGCTGGCGTTTAATGCTGCGCTGCATGCGTTTGGGGTTGATACGCTTTGCACCTGGCGGTGTCGTATTGACCGGCGTACTAAAGTGCAGCCCACGCCATCCTTCCAACAAAAAAGCATAGACCTCATAGTCCTTTGGTTCGGACCCAAAAGTCATTTTACAGACCTCATAATAATTTTCACATGTGCGCTCAAAGATGCCTACCCAAAATGGATCCTGAAAAAACACGGTTAACCTCACAATGGTCTGACACATAAAAGCCCTCCTTAAATTCGGTATTGCCGACAAAGAAGGGACAACCAAGGAGGCAGGTTACTGACGGCGTCGCGCCGCGTCCGGACTACCAACCGGAACTGTGTTTTTATCTTTGCAATTTTATTATACCCTAAAGAAGGCATCTGTAAAGAAGTTTTTTGAAAAACTGGGTCTATTTGCCTAAAACACCTCAAGAAGGTGGTGATAAATCGATGCCTTGCTAAAGGGCTAATAATAGCAAAAGACGCCATTATCAGACCCAGAAGCTTTTATTTGATGATCGTCTAAAAAGCACGGATATGCTTTGTCCAAAAACCGCCGGCAAAATTTTTAGGCTCATATGAAACGATGAATGCATTTGGCGCAATTTTTTTCAAAAGTGCTAGCAGTAGCTTTTCGTTGCTACGCTTGGCGAGCACCTGCAGCACCAGTCGGTCGCCGTCGCGGCCCTGTGCATGCCATGCGGTTACGCCGTACCCCTCTCCACGTAGCAGGTTGGGCAGATTACAATCGGCAGAGTTGACTATCACCTGCACATTGACATATCCCAGCGCAAGGCGTTGTTCAAGGCGGCTACCAATATAAACACCTATGCCATAACCGGTGCAGTAGGCAATAATATTTAGTGGGCTGGTCAGATTTTTTAATACCATTGTTAATCCCAGCAGATAGATTCCCACTTCGACAACAGAAAGGAGAGCGGCCGGCAACCGCTGCCCTTTGATTACTAAAATCGTGCGTAATGTGTTGAGCGAAACATAGACGATATTGATTCCGATAATGCTAAGGACGAGTGCCATGAGATGCCTCCTTTTTAGTCGTGCCCAGGTAAGTGGACAGGTAAATACAGTTCTTTTAATGGTATTGCGCAGGCCTTATAAATTAAAAGCTCTAACCATAACATATGATGCATAACTGTTGGCGAAAAGTCAATTAAAATATCAAAATTATAAGAGGGGGTTACATTTTAGGCATTTCTTTGCTAATATTGTAGATAGAAAGCTAAAAGCGTCGGGGGGACGCCCCGGCACAGACAAAAATTGTGAGGTGGTATTTATGGATTTAAAAGAAATTATGCAGCAGCACAACTTTGTTGTAGTGGGCGATACCCTAAATCAAGAAAAATATGCCTATAAAATTAAAAAAGGACTTCAAGAGAAGGGGTATAAGGTTCAGGCGGTTGGCAAAGAGCTAGCTTCAATCAATGATGTAGAAGGCGAGATCGACATTCTTGACTTATGCATAAATCCAGTAAAAGGGCTGCAGCTTATTAAAGAGAACAAAAAGACGTTTAAGAGTATTGTTATTCAGCCCGGCGCTGAAAGCGATCCGCTGAAAAGCTATTTGGATGAAAATAACCTGCCCTACATTGAGAGCTGTCTACTAGTAGGACTTAAATTGCACGCAAAATAAAACGACAAAGCCGTTTAAAAGGCGCGAAACTTAACAGTGCGAATATGACAGGCCGCCACTAATGGCGGCCTGTCTGCTTATTTGGAAGGTTACAGCGAAAGCTTAAAAGGTAGATATACCTGCCGAGGGTAGGCTTTTACCCTAGAAAAACCGACCCCGTCAGGGGGGGCTGCCCTACATGTGGCATGTTCCGCTGTGGAATTTAAGGAGTACCATGACGTCTGACGGCGCGAAGCAAGAAAAGGGACGTCACAATTTTAAAAGCAGGTTTTTCAGCTCAGCCAAAGAGTAAACCGGGGCAGCGCAGGCTTTATTGCGGCACAGGTAATATGCGCAGCCCTGCTCTGGTAGCGGGTAATCAGCAGTAAAGGGGGCGACTTGTTCCAGTGCATGCTGATTCGAAATTGTTTTGACTAATACAGTTAAATTCCAAACGGGGGTTTCACGTAAAAAACCCAAAATCCCCTCTGTACCGTTTTCATCCGCCGCGGTACAGATAAGCTCTTGCCCTGGAAACAGTGCAGTCATTAAAGCCAGCAGGGAGACACAATGCCCTGCGGGATACTCTGACAGTGCACCACAGACAAACCTGAGCTGTCGGTCGGCTGCTTGTTGCCATTTTGCTTCGCCGGTCAAGGCCGCTATGCGGCATAAAACGAGGGCAGCCACCGAGTTTCCAGAAGGCAGCGCCCCGTCATAAATCTCTTTGGTACGAGCAATCAGCTGCTCTGCGTCCGAAGCGCTGCGGTAAAACCCGCCGTTGGTATCATCTGAAAACAAGGTCAGCATCTGTTCCGTCGTCGTTATCGCCGCAGATAGATAACCGGCATCGAATGTCGCCTGATACAGCGCCAGAAGCGCTAAGGCGTAAAAAGCGTAGTCATCCAGTTGACCGTCGTGGGCAGATTCTCCATCGCGCCAGCGCAAGCGTAGTCGACCATTCGCATCGGTTAAATACTTTGTAATAAAATGTTGGGCTTTTATTGCAGCATTTAGATACTTCGCTTCATTCAGCAGCCATCCAGCGCGGGCAAGTGCGGCGATCATCAGCCCGTTCCACGCGGTAAGCACTTTATCATCCTTGTGAAGACTTACGCGGGACAGCCGATAATCGTACAATTTTCGGGATAAATATTCTATTTGACCGTCGCTTTCTTCAAAGCGGCGGTTTTCTATAAGGTTTAAAATGCTTAGACCCTCAAAATTACCCTGCTTGGTTACACCAAACCATTCACAAAAGCGTTTGCCGTCTGCTTCACCTAAAACGCTGATAATTTCTTCGGGCGAAAAGACGTAATATTTACCCTCGACCCCGTCGCTGTCAGCGTCCTGGCCGCAGTAAAAACCGCCCTGTGTGTCGGTCAGCTCACGCAAAACATAGTCAAGCGTTCTCGTGACGACAGTTTTGCACAGTGCCTTTCCGGTCATTTGATAGGCTTCAAGATAAGCGCAAGATAGCAGTGCATTATCATAGAGCATCTTTTCAAAGTGGGGGACCAGCCATTTTTCGTCGGTGGAATAGCGCGAAAAGCCGCCGCCGATGTGATCAAACATTCCGCCACGGTACATTTGCGCCAGGGTGTGTAACGCCATTTTATTCGCACTTTCATCGTCTAAAAGCACCGAGTAGCGCAACAAGAACAATAGATTGTGCGCCGTGGGGAACTTGGGCGCAGAGCCAAAACCGCCCCAGCGGGAATCGTAACCGCGTTTAAACTGTTCAAAGGCACGTGTCAGCAGCGCTTTATCAGGGTCGCCCGGTTGTGCACTTTGCTCCTGAGATTGCAGCAATAAAACAATCTGCTCACCGGACTTTAACAACAACTCTCGCCCAGTATGCCACTGCTGCATAACGGCAGCGAGTAAGTCCATCAGGCCCGGCATGCCATACCGGCTATTTTTTGGTAGGTAGGTACCGGCCCAAAACGGCTTTTGCTCCGGTGTCAGCATCACGGTCAGTGGCCACCCGCCTGAGCCGGTGAGCGCCTGACAGACAGACATATATACCGCATCAACGTCAGGGCGTTCTTCGCGGTCGACTTTAATGCTGATAAAATCGCGGTTTAGAATTGCCGCCACTTCTGCGTCCTCAAACGACTCATGCGCCATAACATGGCACCAATGACAGGTGGAATAGCCAATGGAAAGAAAAACCGGCTTATCCTCAGACTTGGCCTTGTCAAAAGCCACTTTGCCCCAGGGATACCAGTCTACAGGATTATTTACGTGCTGCAGCAAATAGGGAGATTTTTCAGATTTTAAATGATTCATGTGTTTTATCCACCTTCTATTAAACTAAGCCAAAAAATTTATTGTTTTCAGGGTTCCCAATTCAAGAGTAAATAAGCGGTGTATAAACTGTTTTCCATCACATAGCAGTATTTTTAAGAAAGTTAAAGCTTCGTTTGCAATAGAATGTTTCATGTGTGTTACATGCGGCAAGATTGCGGACTCATATGTGATTGAGTCACAGAAAATGAATTTTAAGTCTGTTATAATGCCGTTATAAAATGGAGGAGGGTATACGTTTTGAACAAAGCAAAAAAGAAGGCGACGATAGACCAGAACGCCTGCGTTGCCTGTGGCTGTTGCGTTGGGGCGTGTCCGATTGGGGCGGTCAGGATTTTTAAAGGCAGTTTTGCCGTCATAGATGAAAGCAAGTGTGTAGGCTGCGGTAAATGTGCAAAGGCCTGTCCGGCCTCTGTAATTAAGATTGAGGTGAGAGAATGAAGAGCAACCAAAAGCATTGGTATCAATATCTGTGGGTGTTTTCCGCCATTTACATCGTCATGGGTTTTTTTAATATTCTATTTGCCTGGATAGGGTTACTGTGCTTTTTTATTCCGCTGATTATTTCAATTGCGACGGGACACAAAAGTTATTGTAACAAATATTGCGGGCGTGGCCAACTCTTTGACCTGTTGGGTAATCAGCTTGGTTTTTCACGCAAAAAGGATATTCCAGCCTGGATGAAAAGCAAATGGTTTCGCTACGGATTTCTAGCCTTTTTTATGACAATGTTTTTTAACATGCTAAATGTCACCTATCTAGTATTCTCGGGCGCGAGCAGCATGCGTCAGGTAGTCACACTCTTGTGGACGATTAAGCTGCCGTGGCACTGGGCCTACACCGCGAATGTGGCGCCTTGGGTGGCGCAGTTTGCATTTGGGTTTTACAGCGTCATGCTCACCTCCACTGTGCTCGGGCTGATTACAATGCTGCTTTATAAACCGCGTTCATGGTGTGTCTACTGCCCGATGGGTACCATGACCCAAATGATTTGTAAGGCCAAGTGTCAAAACGATAAAATGGTCAAAATTTAAAATATGTCATATCGTTTTGTGATTGAGTTACAGAAAAATGCTAAAGCGATGGATATACTATGAACATAACAACAACTACAACCGCTAAAAGGAGAGATTATAATGGCAGTTTTAAAGGTAACAAAAGAAAATTTCAATTCGGAAGTTCTCCAGTCGGATAAGCCGGTACTCATTGATTTTTGGGCAACTTGGTGCGGCCCGTGCAGAATGCTTTCTCCGGTGGTGGACGAAATTGCTCAGGAGACCGATGCCGCTAAAATTTGCAAGGTCAATGTCGATGAGCAGCCTGAGCTGGCACGGCAGTTTCAGGTTATGAGCATTCCGACGCTCGTCCTCGTCAAGGATGGCAAGGTAGTCCAGCAGTCGGTTGGCGTTAAGCCCAAGGCTTCAATTTTAAACATGCTGAATGTATAAACAAGCAAAGATAAACAGCGAGGGAAGACATCTTTCTCTCGCTGTTTATACAGCCTGAAAGGAGAAAGGAACAAATGGACAAAAGACAAAAGGTTTTGATTGTTGGCGGCGTGGCAGGCGGCGCTTCCACCGCGCCTAGACTGCGCAGGCTCGATGAGCAGGCCGAAATAATTATGTTTGAACGGGGAGAATACGTTTCGTTTGCAAACTGTGGTCTCCCTTATTATATCGGCGGAGAAATCAAAGAAAAATCGGCCCTTACCGTTCAGACACCACAAGATTTTGTCGATAAATTCGATATCGATGTGCGTGTTTTTAACGAGGTGACCGCTATTGATACCGCCAAAAAAACGGTAATGGTACAGAACCTTCAAACCGGTAAAAGCTACGAAGAAAGCTACGACAAGCTGGTGCTTTCGATGGGGGCTGAACCGCTACATCCGCCCATTCCCGGTAGCGATTCTGACAAGGTGTTCACGCTGCGCAATATCCCTGATACTTACAGAATAAAAGAATATATCCAAAAGCACAAGCCCAACAGTGCTGTCGTAATGGGCGGCGGTTTTATCGGCGTTGAGATGGCTGAAAATTTGCATGCGGCAGGGCTGTGTGTAACATTGGTGGAGATGGCTGATCAGGTTATTGCGCCGATAGACCCTGACATGGCAGCCGACGTACATCGCCACATCGAGAGCAAAGGCGTACGTCTGGAGTTGGGCAACGGTGTCAAAGGCATGCGCGACGACGGATGCAAGTTGCAGATTGAGCTGGACAGAGGCAGCGTCGAAGCCGACATGCTGATCATGGCCATCGGTGTGCGGCCTGAGACTAAACTGGCCAAAGAGGCAGGTATTGCGCTAAACGCGCGCGGCGCCATTATTGTGGATGAACACATGCGCACCTCGGCGTCCGATGTTTATGCCGTGGGCGATGCTACTGAGGTAACCGACAGTGTTACAGGGCAAAAATGCTATGTTCCGCTGGCAGGCCCAGCCAACAAGCAGGGACGCATCGCGGCGGATAATATCTGTGGCATTCCCAGTGCCTATCCCGGAACACAGGGGTCTTCGATACTCAAAGTGTTTGACATGACGGTCGCTTCCACTGGCGTTAACGAAAAAACGGCGAAGCGGCTGGGACTCTCTTATGATAAAGTGTTCACCTATTCTGGCAATCACGCAGGGTATTACCCTGGTGCTGTCAACATGGCGATTAAAACGGTTTTTGAGCCGGAGACCGGGCGCATTCTCGGTGCACAGATTGTTGGTTATGACGGCGTTGATAAGCGATGTGACGTAATGGCCACCGCTATCCGCGCCAAAATGACGGCCGAAGACCTCTGCAAGCTTGAGCTTTGCTACGCACCGCCCTTTAGCTCGGCCAAGGACCCGGTAAATATGGCGGGCTTTGTCATAGAAAACCTGCTCACCGGAAAAATGAAGCAGACCCACTGGCACGATATCAAGGCATTGCCTCGCGATGGCAGTGTGGCACTCATAGACACCCGCACGCCACTCGAATTTGAAAACGGGCACATTGAGGGCTTTGTAAACTTCCCACTTTCTCAGCTGCGTAAGCGGTTAAATGAACTGGATAAGGCAAAGCCGGTGTATGTCAACTGCCAGATCGGCCTTAAAGCATATATTGCAGCCAGAATTTTGATGCAGAACGGATTTGATGCTTATGTTGTCGCGGGCGGATTCCGTCTCTACAACTCCATTTTTGGCAAGCGCCCCCAATCCGTATCGGCAGGACAGAAATCTAACTGCTGTCAACAGGATACCTGTAAGAGCGACGTGGTCATTGTTGACGCCTGTGGTATGTCCTGTCCGGGGCCTATCGTCAAGCTTTCTGGTGCGTTAAATACCGCAAAAAACGGTGACGTAATCGAAATTTCAACCAGTGACCCGGCCTTCGCCAGCGACATTGAAGGTTTTTGCCGCCGGACCGGCAATGTCTTTTTGGGGCTTGAAAGCAGCAAGGGCATCAGCACCGCCAAAATTCAAAAGAGCGAAAAGCAGCAAGCGGTGGTAGCGACAGGTGAAAGCAAGGACAAGAAGAACATTATAGTGTTTTCTGGCGATCTGGATAAAGCTATTGCCTCGTTTATTATCGCAAATGCCGCGGCAGCTATGGGCCGAAAGGTGAGTATGTTCTTTACTTTCTGGGGGCTTAATGTTTTGCGCAAAACCGAAAAGAGCAGTGTCAAAAAAGACTTTATGTCTAAGATGTTCGGCATGATGATGCCGCGTGGCAGCAAGAAGCTGGGACTTTCTAAAATGAATATGGGTGGTATGGGCGCCAAGATGATTCGAGGCGTCATGCAGAACAAAAACGTTGACAGCCTTGAAGATTTAATTAAGATGGCTCAGGATAACGGCGTTGAGCTGATCGCGTGCTCTATGAGCATGGACGTCATGGGTATTGCCAAGGAAGAGCTAATCGACGGCGTCAAGCTGGCGGGTGCAGCCGCCATGCTGGCAAACGCGGAAGAATCCGATATGTCGCTTTTCATCTGATGCATTTTACATCTGTGTAGGGCAAAGCTAGGGGGCGGTGGGGTAACGCTTTCTTAAAAGCTGCGCCCCAAAGGAGAAATCAGATTCAGGCTCTTTTCCAAGGCGATCTCTCTCGTACTCAATAATTTCTACACTTTTATAAATATCAGGCGCAAGGGGCTTTTCGCCTCTGCGCCTAATATTGTTAATGGCTTGAAGTTATTACATTTTTATAGGTTTTAAAAAGCGTGCCGCAACAGATTGTCGCGTCACGCTTTTTTCAGATGTAAACGGAACTATTCTTTTGTATAACCAAGCGGTAGCGCCACAAGCTGATCTGGGATATTGGGCGACAAGCCATTAATTTTTAACACGATCTCGTTGGCCTGCTCCTCGGCAATAGACTGCGTCATCCCAAGTAGTGTGTTGCCATCAAGAAAGAGTCGGACGGTCTGGTCCCCGCGCTTATACTCTGAGCAAGGCAATGTCTCACCCAAAAAGGGGCCGTTGCTCTCGCCGACATAATGCAGTTCAGTGAAGTCTGTGTCAAAGCTATTGGCGCTCTGAGACGCATCAATTTGTATATAACTACGCTGTGCGTCGTTAATTTGATAAACATTGTCTTCATAAATTAATGTGCGTATAGTCACCAAAACCCCCGACAGATCACTCGAAACACTGATGGAGGAATTACTGTCGCTGACCGCAATGAGCATGGCGTTTTCAAGCTGCATGCCTTCCATTTCGATGACCACATCGCAGTCGATATAATAAGTTCCGCTTCTGAGAATATCAGCATACCTTTCTGCGGCATTTACTGGCTGAGAAGGTGATTCATCACTCTCTGCGGGCGGGGGTTCCAACGTGGATTGAGATTGGGTTTGGCTACTTTGAGCCGCCGATGAAGTAGGCGACGACGAAACGTTGAGATTTCTTTCACCACAAGAAGTGAAAATTAAAATAAATATTACAATAAGTATAGAAAACTTGAGTTGTTTCATGTTGTCTTCCCCTTTTGCTACGCGAAACACAATGCTCATCCGGTAAAATGAAGAACACATAGTGCGCAGTAATATAATTGCCTATAAAAAGGCGGTTGCCGTGTTAAGCGGCGTGCCAGTGGGCAATTATTACGATTCAATAACTACTTTAGAGCTATTATATCACAGCCCTTGCGCCTTTTCAATTTTCGACAGAAAACAACCTACCAAGCTATTGGTAGGCGCGTCGCCATGTGTCAATTATGCGTCAAAAAAACAAAGGTGCAGCGTTGGAGGAGTAATTGCTGCACCAATTGAAAATCATAAGTGCTTGAAGTTTGCTCCAAAACCTAAACATTTTGGATTTTATGGACTTTTGCAAAACAATCAGGCGGCACTTCTTATAAGTACCGCCTGAATTCTATACCGTTATGAAGTGAATGCGTTATTTTCTATGGGATAGAATCTCATCTAGCAGTCGGTTGGCTGCCTCATCCTTAGACAACATTGGAAGTGCAATTTCATCTTCTGGTGTGATTACGGTCAACAGATTCGTATCGCTGGCAAAGCCTGCACCCGCCTGTTTAAGATTATTAGCGGCAATCATATCGAGGTTTTTGCTTTGCAGCTTTTTGCGAGAGTTTTCAACCATGTTTTGTGTCTCCATCGAAAATCCGCACAAAAACTGTCCCTTCGGTTTATGTTCGCCGAGATATTTTAAAGTGTCGGGCGTGCGTTCCAGCGCCAACGCCAGGTCACCATCCTTCTTTTTGAGTTTTTCATCGGCGCAGACAGCCGGCCGGTAATCAGCCACCGCTGCCGCTTTGATAATAATATCCATCTCGCTGCTGCGCGCTGTAACCGCTTCAAACATTTCTTTGGCGCTGAAAATATCAACTACTTCGACATAGGCTGGCGCCGACAGTTCGGTTTTTCCGCTGACCAATGTCACTTCGGCACCACGCGCACTGGCTGCGCGGGCGATGGCATAACCCATTTTACCAGTGGAATGGTTGGTAATAAACCGCACTGGGTCAAGGGCTTCTCGCGTTGCACCTGCCGTGACAAGCACTTTAAGGCCTGTCATATCCTTTGCATGGGCGGCGCTGTGCAATACGCTCTCGAGCATGTGCTCAGGCTCAGGGCATTTGCCCGCCCCGACATCTCCGCAGGCTAAGCGGCCATAGCCGGTTTTAAGCACCTCCCAGCCGTAGTGCGCCAGTGTCTTGAGGTTATCCTGTGTCACGGGGTTTTCATACATGGCGGTATTCATGGCTGGCGCAATAATTTTAGAACAGCGACAGGCCAAAACCGTGGTGGTCAACATATCATCCGCCAGACCGTGCGCCAGCTTGGCAATAACATTTGCGGTTGCAGGTGCTACAATACAAAAATCGGCTCGTTTAGCGAGCGACACATGCTCAACACTATGCTCAAAATTGCGGTCAAAGGTGTCCACAACGCAGCGGTTGTTGGTGAGCGCTTCAAAGGTCATGGGAGTAATAAACTGCGTAGCATTTTTTGTCATCAGCACATGCACATCAGCCTGCTGCTTAACCAGCAGCGAAGCAAGCGACGCTGCCTTATGTGCGGCGATGCTGCCCGAAACGCCCAGTAAAATGGTTTTATTTTTAAGCATTTGGTACACGCCCTTTCTATTCTACGGTTTTTTACAAAAATGTTTGTGTTTATGCGTCTCAGGCGTTATAATACTCAATAGCCAGCCGCATGGCAACACAATTTTTTTCATTTTATCACCGGATACCCCATTTGGCAAGGCGTTTTACCCACGCCGCTGCGCCGAAGGGCAAATTCGCTCTGGGGAATGATTGAATACGTCGTGTAGGCTCGGTGAATAATTGCGCTGTATCCCATAAAGGTGAACAGCAGCAGGAGGAATTAAATATGCAAGAGACCCGTACAAACCGCGGCCCCGATCTTCGCCACCTCACGCTTTTGGCACTTTTTGCCGCCATTATTGTCGTGATGGCCAACGTACCCCTTTTAGGGTACATTCCGCTCGGCTTTATGAACGCCACCACCATTCACATCCCGGTCATTATCGGGGCGTGCCTGCTAGGGCCAAAATCCGGGGCGTTTTTGGGCGGCGTATTCGGGCTGACCAGCCTGATTAACAACACCTTAAAGCCGTTGATCACCTCGTTTGTATTCACGCCATTTTATAGTCTGGATCCCCGCTTTTCTGGTGGGCTGCGTAGCCTTGTAATATGCTTTATTCCAAGAATTTTAATTGGAATAGTAGCTGGGTTAATTTTCAAATGGCTTAAAGAACGCACCGGGCCTTTTCTGGCCTGTGGGGCGGCTGGGTTTCTTGGTTCGATGACGAATACCGTTTTTGTTATGGGCGGTATCTACCTGCTGTATGGTGCAAGCTATGCCGAGGCGCGTAACATCGGCTTTGAAACGTTGCTTGGCGTTATCATGGGCGTCGTAGGCGTTAATGGCGTGCCGGAGGCTATTTTGGCTGCATTTTTAACCATCGTGATCTGCCCGTCACTTTATAAAGTTCTCCATAGCCGAAAGCTTGGAAAGGAGTAGTTTTATCGCATGATTATCGCGATCGATATCGGGAATACCAACGTTGTCATCGGCGGCATGCGGGATGAAAATGTGCTTTTTACTGCGCGGCTTCGCACCGACCCGGACAAAACCGATTATGAATACGCCTCGCTCTTAATGGAGCTATTTATACTGCACAAGGTCAAACTCGCCGATATCGAAGGCGCGATTATTTCCTCGGTAGTACCGCCGCTGAGCGCTGCAATGCAGAACGCGGTGGAGAAAATCATCGACAAGCGTCCGCTGCTGGTTGGCGCAGGCGTTAAAACTGGGTTGAATATCCTTGCCGACAACCCCGCCCGCGTGGGTAGTGATCTCATTGTCGGTGCTGTCGCAGCGTTGGCGCGCTACCCCAAACCGATTTTAGTATTTGACTTCGGCACTGCCACCACCCTTGTCGTGTTGGATAAAAAAGGGGACTATATTGGTTACATGATCATGCCGGGTCTGCGCAGTTCTGTGCAGGCGTTGGCCTGCGGAACGTCGCAGTTGCCACATATCAGTCTGGAACCACCTGAGATGCTGTTGGGTAAAAACACTGTGGACGCCATGCGAACCGGTGCTATCTATGGGAATGCCGCCATGATCGACGGGTTGATTGATCGGGTGGAAAAGACCGTTTTGGGCTGTCCGGCCACTGTGGTGGCCACCGGCGGCCTGACCAGTTGTATTGCCCCGCTTTGTCAGCATGAAATTATCTGCGACAGCGATTTAATTTTGCAGGGGCTCTATCTGCTTTATCAAAAGAATGCGCCCAAGCCGAGGACAAAATCAAAATAACACGCGTAAACAGCGGATGGCTTTGCCCATCCGCTGTCAGTTTATATAAGTTATGCTAGCTTTTTAGGGGGTCGCAAAGACACAAGATGCATGTTTGCCCGATGTTTTTATAAGCTGATCCAATACAACCAAAGGTGTAGCACGGTTACAATGAAATAGGCCACAATCAAGACTTCGAGCGCACGAGCAGAAAGTTTAAAGTGCCGGACATCGACAACTCTCAGCCGCCAGTCAAGATAGATCATTAGCGCAGCAGGGAGCAATAGCTTGAGTAGCAGTGTGGCCCAGTCGCTTTGTAACGCCAGTGCCATAACCGGGTTTACTTCACGAAATTTGCCGGTTTGCAGTAGAAACTTTGTTATGAACATATCCAAAACATTTAACGCGTACAATAACAGCATGCGAAATCGCACCCCGCTGCTAGTACAGCGCTTCATGAAAGGGGGCATTCTTGAATCCTCCTAAATATTTTTATTAGCATTTCCTGGTACAAATTGAATATTCCTTGCTAAACACAATGTTCTGTGAGAAAATAGACCCGTCAGATACACGAAAAGTGAATTAAAAGGAGTCCTACTATTGTCGCGATATCTTATTGTTTTCTTTTGCATCGTATTGATGCTACTGTGCGGATGCAGCCGAGAGGCCGCTGATCTCATTCCCAGCCAGTCCGCTCTTTCAGAGGGTTCGCAACCGGACAAGCCGTCGGAGAGCCAACCTCCCGTTTCGTCTTCCGAGATATCAGTACCCTCATCCGAAGTCACTGCCGAATTAGACGACTGGCGGCTGATGCTGGTCAATTTTGAGCAGCCCCTTCCGGAGGGTTGGTCGGTGGATCTTACCATGACCCGTTACGGTTACGAGGTTGATGCACGGATTACCGATGCGGTTGACGAGTTGATTACAGCTGCTTCAAACGACGGGGTCTCGCTGATTATCTGTTATGGTTACCGTACGATTGAGCAATCACGTCAGCTTTTTGAAAAACAGGTTAACAAACAACTGTCGTTGGGGCTTTCGCAAGAGGAGGCCCTTGTCGAAGCCAGACGCTGGGTAGCGCCTCCCGGCACCAGCGAACACCATACGGGCCTGGCGCTTGACATTGTTACACTTTCGCATCAGGTACTCAACCATGCTTTTGCCAATACTGACGCTGGCATTTGGATGGCCGCACACAGTTGGGAGTATGGATTTGTCATTCGCTACCCCGAAGATAAGCAGGACATCACCGGTATCACATACGAGCCGTGGCATGTACGTTATGTAGGCAAAGAGCACGCCGCCGCAATGCACGCAAATGACGAATGTCTTGAAGAGTATGTCGCACGTCTAAAAGACAAATAAGTTTTCAATAGTTTTTAAACCTGAAAACGCGGAGGCTTCTGGTGGGCACTGCAACACATTGCGCAGTTTGTCTATGCTACGCTTTAGAAAGTAACAATCTTGTTATAAAAAGTGCGCCGATATTCTTTGGCATGAATAATTGTGTTAAAAATTCAAAAAATCGGGATGTCTGCAACTGAAAACGGCCGGGCAGCCTTATTCAAGGAGTATGCACTATGAATCTGGAACACTTAATAGAACTGACTCTGCCCACCATCATCGCGCTTTTAGATATTATCGGCATATTCATTATAACACTGGGTTCGTTAAAAGCTTTTTATTATTACCTGAATCATGTCATTCGCAAGAACCGGTATAACTATAAGTTTATGCTGCTACAGGACATGGCAACGGGACTTGAATTTAAAATGGCAGCAGAAATTCTTAAAACGGTTCTGATCAGAAGCTTGGATGAACTGATTATTTTGGGTGCCGTTATAATGCTTCGCGGACTGATGTCTTTTATGATACATTTTGAAATGAAGGCTGAACGCGAGGGAGAGTTACCCGATTCAGATAGCAGGCAATAACAATCGTAATTTTGTTGGATTAACCCCGCCTTATTTTATGCGTGGCGTCGCTTTGATAAGCGATGCCTGTTTTTTTATAATGTTGCTATTTGCGAGGCAAGATAGCATTGTATTTAAGCAAGGAATGAAATACACAATCTTGTTTTTACGCCAAGCCATTTGTGCAAAACGCACCATTTACACTATATAAGTTTATTTAATATGCGTATTATTAATCTTGAATTCACACTTCGCGAGTGCTATACTGGGCAATACCGAAGGAAATGTTGCAATAAAAATCTAATATGTAGCATTTCTTTCATGAAAATATACCCCCTTCTCTCTACGTATATCTTTCGCACGGTAGTGCAGATCGATTAGAAAGGTGATCTTATGGAATCCTATCGTTTTATTTTTGATGTCGCCATTATACTTTTGATGACTAAGACTTTTTCAATACTCACAAAAAGAGTGGATATGCCACAGGTGGTAGGTGCACTTGTAGCTGGTTTGCTGTTGGGCCCCAGCTTGCTGGGTATTGTTCAACCTTCCGAATTTATGAATCAAGTCTCTGAACTTGGCGTTATTGTTTTGATGTTTGGTGCAGGTTTGCAGACCGATATTAAAGAACTGCGCCGATCTGGAAAAGCTGCATTTTTTATTGCACTTTGCGGCGTGTTGATTCCTTTGGCCGGGGGTTACTTTCTTGCGACGGTATTCAACCGCGGCCATGAGGTGTTTCTCGAAAACCTGTTTGTCGGTATCGTATTAACTGCAACCTCGGTTTCAATTACAGTGGAAACCCTCAAAGAGATGGGCAAGCTTTCTACGAATTCTGGTAACGCCATTCTTGGCGCGGCATTGATTGACGATATTATCGGTCTGATATTGCTCACAACGGTCACGGGTGCAGCCGATGAGACGGTCAGTCTTGTCAGCGTTCTTATCAAAGTTGTGGCATTCTTTGGGATCAGCCTGTTGGTAGGCGGATTTTTGCACCGGATAATCGAAAAATGGATGGAGTCAGCTGCCTGGGACAGAAAGCGCTTCGCCATCATTTCTTTGGCCTTTTGCTTTTTCTATGCCTATGTTGCCGAAGAGATCTTCGGTGTTGCGGATATCACGGGCGCGTTCATTGCCGGCCTCATTATCTCAAATACCATCCGCGCAACCTATGTGTCGTCACGTTGTGAAATATTGTCTTATATGCTGCTTTCGCCGATATTCTTCGCCGGCATAGGTTTAAAGGTGACACTTACCGCGCTGAATCTCGATACAATCATTTTATCTGTAAGCCTCCTTGTTATCGCGGTTATTACGAAAATCGTCGGTTCCGGCCTGGGCGCAAAAGTATGCGGATATACAAAAGAAGAATCTCTCCGCATAGGTGTTGGAATGGTTTCCCGTGGTGAGGTAGCGCTCATTGTCGCCAATAAAGGAATTGCCAGCGGGTTGATGAATACCATATTTCTGGTTCCACTCGTCTTAATGGTGGTAGGTACAACCGTCATAACCCCGATATTGCTCCGTCTGGTTTACCCGAAAAACAAGACCGGCGCATACGACGATCTGGTTCACAGCGATCTGATCGAGAACTACAGCGAGGTCAGAGACTTCGATCTTGCTTCAGAAACCGTGTTGGAAATGCACCGTGAGCTAAGAGGGAATGATGCGAAAAAGAACAGATAGACTTAAAAACCGTCTTCGATAACGCGACACCTTTCTGTTTGATTGCTCATGGGCATCTAAACAGAAAGGTGTTTGGTTTTGTTAATTAATAAGCGAACAGCACGGAACCATTCACTTTGAAAATAGCTTTTGCCACCAGGTTTTTTCAGGCTCTGGTTCCGGCTCCGGCATATCCATAACAAAGGAGGGCTTAGGCGATACGAAAGCCTCAGGAAAAGCTCTTTTCATCAAGTCTTCCAGCTCAAAAAACATTCTGGGGGACTGCCGTTCAAACATTCTGGCATCAAAGGTATAAACCCGTTCGTGAGTGACCGCTGAGGTCCTTTTATAATAGTCACTGCTTTGCAGTGCCTCAAGACTGATTGACTCGTCGCAGAAAATATAGTTGGGGTTTAGATCCGGCTCAGCTTCCAGCGGATAGTTCCAGCCAGTATAAGCATCACCCTGATTTACAAAGCCCATTTCGGTTAGCAGTCCGCCTTCAAGCGTGTCGCCAGTGGCCATCACAAACGGAATCTGCCTTAGATAGACCGCTTTGTTTTCCTCCGGTGACAATGCAGACGATACCGTCTCGCTAACATAGTCTAGCGTTGTGTGGACAAACAGTGAGAGCTGTTCCGTTTTTAGATCGCCCATTTCGCTGCCCTCAAATGCCGTGCAGAGCAAACGGTAGTTTTCTAATATGCCGTCGAGGGTTTGAGCACTCGTTACCACAATAATCTGAACGCCTGCCGCCTCCAGGCTTTTTGTTATCTTGGTGGGCAGCGTAGCCGAACAAAAGATAATATCGGGTTCAAGCTGCAAGAGGGTATCGGCATCCGGCATCAGAGCCGTTCCACAGGCAGCCGTATCCTGTGCAGTTTCCGGCAACTCGCAATAGTCGCTCACTCCCACAATTCGGCCCCCATAACCCAAGGCAAACAGCGTATCGGTGAGAGCAGGTGAGAGGCTGATTACCCGCTTGGGTACGTGGGTAAAAGTAGTATCGCCTACCGAAACTGGCCAGCGATCATCGTTGCTCTTGGAAATTTTTCCACAGGCGCAAGACAATATCAGCAGCATACACGCCAAAAGGGCGTACAGCAATTTTTTCATTTGGGTTTCTCCTTGCATGTATAAATAAAGCCACTCCATTTTAACGCAGTGAGACAAAGCTTGTCAAATAAAACGAGCACAGTTGGATACTGTCATTTTTTGGAGCGTTTGCTGTAATCAGTTGATAATTCGCTTGATAGGCGCTATACTTAATACATTGAACAACAAACGAGAGGTGCCTTTGATGAACTATATGATCAAATACGTTTCCGGCGAACCGTGTTTTGATGCGCTTGGCGTTATCAAGCTTAGCTGTGCGCAGTCGGTGCCGATAAACGACCGCATCTATGCACAGGCCCAGCTTGGGCGAAACGACGAGAGCCTGTTTGTGCGGATCATTTCTTTTGAGACAAAGCCCGCGGCAAACGCGCGTCTGACGGCGGTGTTCTGCCTTGGCGAGCGGGAGCTGCGCATGACCGTAACGGCCGGTGGACAGGCTGAAGCTTACTGTGGGGATAGCGATCTCACCGCTCAGATGACCGCTTATATTAAACAGGGGGAGGACCTTCAGGGGGAATATTGGGCCGGTGTGCTTTTGTTTCCGCTGGAGTCACTGTTCGCTGCGCTCGACACGGACAAAACGGCCCTTCCGATGACCCTCTCGGGCAATATTCTTCGCGAGAACCCTGCGCTCTCCTGTGCCGTCCCCACCAACGAAGTGGTTGCCTTTACGCTTAAATAGTGGTTGTGGATTCTTATTAACGCTAAAGCGCCCTGCCATAACGCTTGGCAGGGCGCTTAATTGTCTAGTTGTTATTCTTTGTAAGCCACTGCTTCAATTTCGACCAACGCGGCCTTTGGCAGTGCCGCAACCTGAAAGGCTGCGCGCGCAGGACAATCGTTAAGGAAATATTTAGCGTACTCCTGATTCATGGGTGCGAAGTCGTTGATATCATTAAGCAAAACCGTGGTTTTGATGACGTGGGAATAATCCATGTCCGCCTCTTTTAAGATGGCGCCGATATTTTTAAGTGCCTGAGCAGTCTGGGTAACGATATCCGTGCCTGCGAATTCACCGGTGGCTGGGTCAATCGGTAGCTGGCCCGAAATATAAAGAAAATTGCCGGCGCGAACAGCTTGTGAATATGGCCCAATTGCACCCGGAGCGTTTTTGCTTGAAATGATTTGTTTCATAAATTTTTACCAACCTTTCATTCTATATATGGTAGCATAAAAGCTACAGGGTCGTTATTTTGATAGCCAGATTCTTTTCTTTTTAGCAGTCGGGCATAGGCATCAGGTCCAAAGCTCGGTGATAAACATTGGAGATTCATCCTGGCCCTTTTCAAAGCCACAGGCCTCATAAAACGGCACTGCCGTGTCGTAGGCGACCAGAACAATACGAAGATAATCCTGATAATGCTGCTTGGCCATTTCCATCAGTTTTCTACCGATGCCATGGCGTTGATATTCAGGATGGACAAGAAAATAGTGAATATACGCTGTCATTACTCCGTCATCCATTGCGCTTAACAAGCCTACCAGCGTGTCACCTTCCCAGGCGGTATAAACTGTCTTATAATTTTTCATCGCTGCATGAAGCTTATCGGGGTAATGCCCACTGGACCACTCCAGCGCCAAAAATAATTGCTGCAGCTGTATTTGGTCGATATCATGAATTCTCTTATAGCTGATGCGCACTGCATCGCCTCCAAAATTTAAAGTTTCTCAATTATTATAACAGCATACCATTGCAAAATCTAGCTTGTGTTACTCTATTATGCAATCGCTTTACATCAAAAGCGTAAGGCTTCTATTTAATGTTCTTTAAAAATAAAACCCGGTGCTAAGCGAAAAGCTGGTCGCTGCCCTCAAAGACACTTCTGCACCGGCAGTCGATCAAAGCAAATGCATCAATGCGGTAGGTGGGGTAAATTTAATCCAATAGGAACGCTTTAAGAGAATGATTTTTTTCGCCAGTGAACTTTACGAGCTTTTTTATGCTAAAATGATACTGTCAGTATGTTCAAGCTGGCAAACTATAGCCACAAGAAAGGGGGCGCATTAAATGCTGCAGCACGATTGCTCAGATCTGTTTATAAAAAACCTTTCCTTTTGGGAGCAGCTTTCGGACAACGAGAAGCATCTCCTCTGCGATAATACCATGCTGGCCAAATACGCCAAAGGTACGAACGTTCATGGCGGAGGAGACGACTGCATTGGCATTATGCTGTTAAAAAGTGGTCAATTGAGAACCTATATTATGTCAGAGGATGGCCGCGATATCACGTTATATCGCCTGTTCAAAAGCGATGTCTGCATTTTGTCGGCCTCCTGCGTGTTGGATGCCATCACTTTTGACGTTTTTATTGATGCTGAGGAGGATACGGAGGTTTTATTAATCAATTCATTGGTATTCCATCAGCTGGCCGACCAAAATATTTATGTTAAAAGCTTTGGGTACCAATTGGCGACCACCCGCTTCTCGGACGTGATGTGGGCTATGCAGCAGGTGCTATTCATGAGTGCCGACAAACGGTTGGCGATCTTTCTCACCGACGAGCTTGCCAAAAACGGCAGTGACGAGATAAAGTTGACCCATGAGCAAATTGCTCGGTACATGGGCAGTGCCAGAGAGGTTGTCAGCCGCATGCTTAAATATTTTGCACAGGAGGGTGTGGTGACGCTCTCGCGAGGTGGATTGAGGGTTATTGATAAAGCGAAGCTGCGCCGTTTGGCACAATAAATGCCGTTGAATCTATTAAAAAGCGGGCACGGAATTTGCTTCCGTGCCCGCTTTAGCATCCTAAAGTCGGCACAAGTGAAACAAATTTTGTAACGAGTAGCAACAAGGTAATAATGCGAAAAAACGGGTGCGGGGGCCGTAGTGGGCGATTTATATGACCTATGCGTTCAGCGAAACCGTCAAGCCGCGCAAGCGGGATGTCAGTAGACACCGACCTTTGCGTTGCAAAACAAATCGGGCCGCAACAGTTTGTTGCGGCCCGAAAACCATTGGCTTTTAATTACAGTACTTTAGATAAAAAATCCTTCAGGCGGGGGTTCCGCGGGTTTGCAAAGAAGACGGAGGGGCGGTTCTGTTCTAAAATGCGTCCCTCATCCATGAAGAGCACGCGAGTTCCCACCTCACGGGCGAAACCCATCTCGTGGGTGACCACCACCATTGTCATGCCCTCGTTAGCCAGTTCTTTCATAACCTCGAGCACCTCGCCTACCATTTCGGGGTCTAGCGCTGAGGTTGGTTCATCAAACAGCATAACATCCGGCTTCATGGCCAGCGCGCGTACAATGGCGACACGCTGCTTCTGACCGCCCGAGAGCTGCGCGGGGTAAGCCTGAGCCTTATCCGATAGACCGACGCGCTCCAGCAGTGCAATGGCGCTTTTCTCCGCCTCCTGTGGCGTTTGAAGCTTTAGCTTAACGGGCGCTAGCGTAATGTTTTGAATGATACTTAGATGCGGGAAAAGGTTAAAATGTTGGAACACCATTCCCATGCGTCTGCGCAGCGCATCAATGTCGCACTTGGGGTCGGTGATATTATTATCCTCAAACCAAATTTCACCAGAGGTTGGTGTTTCCAGCAAATTCAGGCAACGCAAAAATGTGCTTTTGCCCGAACCTGAGGGTCCAACAATAACGACTTTTTCACCTTTTGTAATGGTTTCGTTCAAACCCTTTAAAACGTGTTTTTCGCCAAAGTATTTATCAAGCGCTTTAACGGTAATCACTTTTTGCAAGCCTCCTTT
The DNA here is from genome assembly GCA_030913685.1 of Oscillospiraceae bacterium MB24-C1. Taxonomy (NCBI): domain Bacteria; kingdom Bacillati; phylum Bacillota; class Clostridia; order Eubacteriales; family Oscillospiraceae; species Oscillospiraceae bacterium MB24-C1. Next base: position 2,001,056 of record CP133187.1, read on the forward strand.
CCAGCAGGCCCACAAGTTTTTCAAGGCCTATGACCATGACAAGATAGATGAGCGCCACAGCAACAAGCGGCAATAGCGCCTCATAAGTACGGCTTCTGATAATGTCGCCACCCTTTGTTAAATCCTGGATGGCGATATAGCCGGAAATGGAGGTTTCCTTTAGCAACACAATAAATTCGTTGCCCAATGCCGGAAGGATGTTTTTAATGGCTTGCGGCATGATAATCAGCCACATGGTTGCGTTGTAGTTAAGTCCCAAGCTTCGACCCGCTTCCATTTGACCGCGGTCTATGCTCATAATGCCGCTTCTGAAAATCTCGGCGACATAGGCGCCGGAATTAAGGCCAAACGCGACGCTGGCCACCAGCGTTTTGTTTATATCTACCGAGGCAAAAACTACATAGTAGATGATCATGAGCTGGATTAGTGCGGGGGTGCCTCGGATGATGGTGAGATATAGCTTTGCAAAAACGTTAAGTAAACTGAGCCACCACCTAGGTTTGGGGGATTTGTCGTGCGTTGTGCGCACCATTGCAATTAAAAAACCGATGGCGACACCAATAAGTACCGCAAACAGTGCGATAATAATCGTGTTTTGAAGGCCGGTAGTCAGATATTTCCACCGATTATCCTTGATGAAATTTAGATAAAATTTTTCGGAGAAGCTCAAAGCCATTCACACCCTTGACATTTCTTTATCGTTGCGACGGTATATGCATTAGTATAACACAATAGGGGCCCTGAAAAGAACCCCTAAAGCATATAATAAATTTGCCTTTTTTGCAACTTACTTCTTGATGATGATAACCTGAGAAGCAGTGCAGTAGCTGTCAGTAAAGTCGATGCTCATCAGGCGGTCCTCGGTGATAGTCATGCCCGCGGCACCAAAATCGGCCTTGCCGCTCTGAACGGCAGCGATAATCGCATCAAACGCCATGTCTTCAATTTTCAACTCATAGCCAAGCTTGTCGCAAATTGCTTTTGCAAACTCTGCGTCAACACCGACAATGCTGTCGCCTTCATGGTACTCATAAGGGGGGAACTCAGCGTTTGTCGCCATGACAAGGGTGCCCTTGGAACGGTCGACATCGGCGGGGGACTCGTAACCCTTAGCACCTTCGACCTGGCCGATATACTTGTCGAGAATGGCCTGTAGTGTACCGTCGGCCTTTAATTCGGCAATGGCAGTATTAATAGCTGCGGTGAGGTCACTCTTGTCCTTAGAAACGCAGATAGCATATTCCTCAACGGTGAACGGCTCTTCAAGCACGGTAACATCATCGTTGTTTTCAGCAAGTGCCTTGGCAACCTGATCGTCGACCATGACGGCGTCAATCTTGCCCTGAGAAAGTGCCTGAACAGCCTCAAATGCCTTATTGTATTGCTCGATGGTTGCGTCCTCGATGTCCGAAGCGTAGATGTCACCGGTGGTGCCCAGCTGAACGCCAATCTTCTTGCCGACAAGATCAGCCGTGCTCTTAATGGCAGGCTCAGCGCTCTCGGAAGAAGCGGGTGCAGAGCTCGACGGTGTAGCAGAACTCGAAGCCGAGCCACAGGCGGTAACCGCCAGCAGCATCATGATTGATAGCAGTAATGCAGTAATTTTTTTCATTCTATTTTCCTCCATCTCATCTTAAAGTTTGTCGTTGTCAAATTGATTCTGTTTGTATATTATACTCATATCTCATAATAAATCAAGTGCTTTCGTGAAATTTATTGCAAATTTATTCATGCATATGCATTTTAGCTATTTTAAAGGCGCATAAATGTATCCGCTTTAGCCGCAAAGAACATATTTTGTCTAAGGGCCATACAATGTAGTGTACCTGTAAATACCAAAACTTACTTGATATATAAGGAGCACGATGCATTATGCATGATAGAAGGCGTAGGTCCGTAGCTGGGGCCGAAGACAAAGTACAAAGAGCAATGCATGAATATTGTTGTTGTTCGCCTTGGTGTAACTGCGGTTACCAGGAAAAGAGCTGCTGCGATCGCGGGCGCGATCCCCATCACTGTTGCTGCTGCTGTTGTTGCTGCTGCAAGCCGCCGCGCAAGCGGATTTGTTACCCGGTCTATCCGGATATCTGTAATGGCTGTGTTAGCTGCACCTTGAGCTGCTGATTCTCATCTTTCTCTATCGGAGGGGCGTAGCGCCCCTCTTTTTTTACAGCGCATAAGGGGTGTATGATGTTTGGTTGATACAATTTGCGCGTTGAGCCGTCTTTTGGACTGTGCTATAATGGACGTCGAGGTGATTAAGATGAAAACAATAACGGCCCAACAGGTGACGGAAGTTGTGAGAACGCTTTGCATTGAGGCGAACCGCTTTTTACCTGAGGATTTGCGCACAGCATTGGAGGATGCAAGAACTGCTGAAACCTGGCCCACTGCGTGTGGGGTGCTAGATGATATTATAGAAAACTACCACCGCGCCGAAACGCTGGACATGCCCATCTGTCAGGATACCGGCACGGCATGTGTTTTTGTCGAACTTGGGCAGGATGTGTTTGTCGAGGGCGGTCTTACCGATGCCATTAACCAAGGTGTTCGCCTTGGTTATGTTGAGGGCTATTTGAGAAAATCTATCGTCTCCGATCCGCTGGAGCGCAAAAACACCTGCGATAACACCCCCGCCGTCATTACCTATAACGTGGTACCGGGTGACTGCCTGACTATTACGGTGGCCCCCAAGGGTGCGGGCAGCGAAAACATGGGCCGGTTGGCCATGCTCAAGCCGTCCGACGGCGTGGAGGGCATCAAGGCATTTGTGCTGGAAACGGTTGAAAAGGCTGGCCCGAACCCGTGCCCACCTATCGTGGTGGGAGTGGGCGTCGGTGGGAACTTTGATCGTGTGGCTCAACTGGCCAAGAGGGCGCTGCTGCGACCTCTTGATTTAGAAAACCCCGATCCGCGCTACGCCGCGCTTGAGAGAGAACTGCTGCAAAGCATCAATGCACTGGGCATCGGCCCGCAGGGGTTTGGCGGCCGCACAACGGCGCTAAGGGTCAATATTGAGACGTTTCCCACTCATATTGCACAACTGCCCTGCGCCGTCAATATCAACTGCCATGTCACCCGCCATAAGACGGCGGTGCTTTAAGGGGGCGTTCACATGAAAAAGAAGATAACAGTGCCGTTTACCGAGGAACAGGCTCTTTCGCTGCGTGCGGGAGATTCGGTTTTGATTTCTGGCGTGATTTATACGGCGCGCGACGCCGCGCACAAGCGACTGGTGACGCTGCTTGATGAAAAGCAGTCGCTACCCTGTGATTTAAAGGATCAGATCATCTATTACGTTGGGCCTACGCCTGCCAAGCCGGGCGGCGTTATCGGCTCTGCCGGGCCGACGACCAGCTACCGCATGGATGCCTACGCCCCACGCCTGATGGATGAGGTCGGCTTGCGCGGCATGATCGGTAAGGGATTACGCTCTGCCGAGGTCATTGACGCGATAGAGCGTAACAAGGGCGTTTATCTGGCTGCCATCGGTGGCGCGGGTGCGCTGCTGGCCTCGACTGTGACTGCCTGCGAGGTCATTGCTTATCCTGAACTGGATTCGGAGGCAATCCACCGGCTTGAGGTGGTGGATTTCCCGGCGGTGGTGGTGTTGGATTGCCACGGCGGAAACCTCTACAAAACCGGACGCGACGCCTATCTTGAAACGGTATCGGAGGGCAGCGAGAAATGATTATGCTGTTTAACCGTCGTGAACTCACCGTGACCCATAGCATGAAGAGGCAAGGCGAGATACGCACGCTACTAGCTGATAACCACATTGATTACCGCTTAAAAACCCGCGGACAAGATGATTCCCGCACCCGGGCGGATACGCGGGCGCGTTTTGGCAGCGCAGGCATAAACCCCGAGTTCCAGTATATTTATACTTTTTATGTGCATAAAAACGACTATGAGAGTGCGTTGCATATTATAAACCAATAAATCCATCATCCACACAAAAGGCTGCATTGTTTTGGGGACAACACGGCACTACTCAAGAAAACTTCATCTAAAGAAGTATTCTGCGCCCTTTCTGTGTATTTAAACAAATTAAAAGCACCTGAAGGAAGCTTTGCCCTTAAAATTTAACCAACATATTTTTTCACCAACTCAAAATTCCCGCTCGGATGCTATTATCCGAGCGGGAATTTACATTTTGTAACCTTATCGAACCTTGATGTGTGCTTCTCTAAGCTGTTTTTCGGTGACGGGGGTAGGCGCACCCATCATAAGGTCTTCGGCATTGGCCGTCATCGGGAAGGCGATGACCTCGCGGATGGAGGTCTCGTTCATCAGTAGCATCAGCATGCGGTCTACACCCGGGGCCATACCAGCGTGGGGTGGCGCACCGTAGGCAAATGCGTTATAGAGGGAGCCAAATTTTTCTTTGACCGTCTCCTCGCCGTAACCGGCGATTTCAAACGCACGCACCATTGTCTCGCGGTCGTGGTTGCGCACTGCGCCCGAAGAAAGCTCGACGCCGTTACAGACAATGTCGTACTGCCAGGCGAGGATATCCAGCGGGTCTTTGGTGTTCAGTGCTTCCAGCCCGCCCTGCGGCATTGAGAAAGGATTATGAGTGAACGCAACCTTGTGGGTCACGTCGTCCAGCTCATACATCGGAAAATCAACAATAAAGCACATTCTAAAGTCGTCGGAAAGCAGTTCCAGACGGCGACCCAGCTCGGTGCGAATCTGTCCGGCCAGCTTGGCGGTGACAAGCTCGGTCTTATCAGATATAAAGTAGAGCACATCATTAGGCTGTAAGCCGCTGCGCTCAATCAACGCTTTTTTCTGTTCGGCCGGGACAAACTTATCAATCGGCCCTAAAAGCGCCATATCGTCGGCTGCTTTAACGTAGCCTAAGCCCTTCATGCCGATCGAGGTGGCAAACTCCAGCATTTGCTCAAAAAAGCTTCTCGGCTGGCTGCCGCATCCCGGCACACGGATGGCGCGCACAGTATTCTTCTGGAACGGTGCAAAGCTGCACAGTGCAAAAATGTCAGAAACGTCGATAATCTCCAGCGGGTTTCTCAAGTCAGGCTTGTCCGAGCCATAACGCAACATGGCATCTTTGAAAGTGATGCGCGGGAAGGAGGGCGACGTCACCGGCTTATCAGAAAAGGTCTTGAAAGCGTCGTAAAGCACGTTCTCAGCAACGGCAAAAACTTCTTCCTGCGTGGCGAAGGCCATTTCAAAGTCAAGCTGATAAAATTCACCCGGTGAACGGTCGGCTCTGGCGTCTTCGTCGCGGAAGCAGGGAGCAATCTGAAAATAGCGATCAATACCCGAAACCATAAGCAACTGTTTGAATATCTGTGGGGCCTGTGGTAGCGCATAAAACTTGCCGGGGTGCTTTCTGGCTGGAATTAAATAATCTCTGGCACCCTCGGGTGAAGAAGCCGACAAAATGGGGGTCTGCACTTCAATGAAACCCAGTTCAGTCATGCGGTTGCGCAAAAAGGAAAGCAGGCGGGCACGGGTTTTAATGGCGTGCTGCATCTTCTGGTTGCGCAGGTCTACGAAGCGATATTTCAAGCGCAGGTCTTCTTTGACTTCCGGCGAATTAGGCACTTCAAACGGTAGGTTACCTTGCGATTTGCCTAAAATTTCTAGCGATTTCACGGTTATTTCAATGGTTCCGGTCGCCAGCTTGGTGTTGACTGTCTCAGGGTCGCGGAGTACCACGGGGCCCTCAACCGAAACAACGCATTCCTTCATGACGCCTGAAAGCATATTGTCATCATGGATGACCACCTGAACCATGCCGTAATGGTCCCGTAAATCGACAAACAGTACGCCGCCATGATCGCGAATATTTTCAACCCACCCCGCTACTTTGACATTATTATTAACGTCGGCCTCGCTTAAGGCGGCACAGGTCTTGGTGCGGTACTGGTTTTCAAAAAACATGACGGTCATTCCTTTCTTAATTCTTCAATTCTTGTACGGTGGCAGTGCCACAAAATTAGTACACATTAAAATTGACAGGGCACCCCGCGAAGCTTCTGTTTCTTCGCCAGAATGCCCAAGTCATGCAAGTTATCATAGCACAACACGGCGGGTTTGTCCATATTTTGCGGCAAAAAGATACAATCTTGCAGTCTGTTTTCATATGGCGCAATGAATGAGGGAAACAACATCTATAATATCCAGTCCCTGTGCATCGGCCAGGGCAACCGTTTGCGCGCTGCCGGATCGCCGTCGCAGACAATAAGCCAAACAAGCACTGCTCATCTCAACCAAACAGCGGTTTCTTTTGCGCATACAGGTGGGGGTGTAAGTTGTTTCTAGACAGATAAAATCATTTGCTGCCTGGCGCAACCGCTCGTACCGCCGCTGGTCGGCAGCCGCCCAACTGTCCGCTTGGTCGGCACAGGGCGCCACAATGATCAGTCGCAGTTGGGTAAACTCACTTTTCAGTTTTAACACGACTTCGGCAGCAAGGGTATCAAAGCCCATTGCGCCACCCGCCACAAAAATAAAATAACCCTGCGCAATCAAGCGGCGGATAGCGCCTTCTACCACCGTGGTTAAAGCCTGAGCATGCTCGGGTACGATTTGTCGGTGTCCGGTAAAACAGCAGGTAAAGTTCCGATTGTGCATCTTTCACACTCCAAAGCCGTTTTATGGCAAATATGCTTCTGAAAAAGAGTTGGCAATTCGCCTAACAACCACAGAAAGAGAAGCCATATCTTTATTATACGGCGACCGAATAGCCTTGTAAACGCTTAAAACACCGCTTTTATTCCGATAATCACCAATAAAATTCCACCGAAAACTTCGGCCTTTTTGCCCAGCAGGTCTCCAAATTTTATTCCGATGTGAATGGCGGCTAGTGTTAGCAGCAGCGTAGTGGCGGCGATCACCAAGGATGCGGATAAAATCTCAATTTGCTGTGCGCGCAGACCTACGCCGACTGCGAGGGCGTCAATGCTGGTTGCTACCGCTTGAAACAGCAAAATCTTATGTGTAAGTAATGGTTGGCCAACTGGACAGTCGTCCCCTGAACATAGACCACTGTAGATCATTTTACCGCCTATAAACCCCAAAATAAACAAGATGAGAAAACCGCCCAGCCGGGTGACCACCTCAGAAAAAACCCCGCCAACAAAATAGCCGGCCAGTGGCATCGCACCCTGAAAAATTGCAAAAAGGCACACCATTTCTAAAAGCTTGGGGGTGTTCTTGTGATGTGTCATGGCATAAGACATGGACACCGCAACCGCATCCATGCTTAATCCTACACCAATAAGACATACTTCATTTAAACTCATGCACTTCTTCCTTTCAAAATCTTTCGCTATATAAAAAATAAAACCATGTGCAGCCAGCAAGACTACACACAGTTCTCGTTCTTTAATGCAAGCCAGATGCTTATAGCATCATTATGTTGACTTGACACGCCAATATGCGGCGCAAACTACTCCACCATGTTATTTTAGTATATGAAACAGATTGCGCAAAGTCAAGAAAAATTTTTCAGTGTAGATTTCACACTTTTTTCATTTCAATGTTAGTCGATTGTGCTATACTAATAAACATTGTTCGTTTTGTTCCCGCGCAGCAAAACGTAAGGCCTTTATTTAAGCGCGGAGAATGGTGGAAAAACACATGAAAACCAGGCTTATTGCGTTGCTGCTCTGTGTTTCGCTGGTAGCAGGCTGCGGCGCGGCTTCTTCTCAGGGGGATGCCGGTTCATCATCCCAGACAGAATATGTTCCTTCCTATACCTATGTAAACCCCAACCCCGATATGGTCATGATTACTTCGCCCGGTGGGGATATCACCTATGAGAACTATCGCCTTTATCTCGATGTCAATGAACAGTTCGGTCGTTTTTATTCTCGTCAGGAGATGGCTTCATGCGCTGTGCTGGAAAGCGACTTAAAAGAAATGGGCATCGAAATAAATGAGGACGACTATAAAAACATGGCGGCCCAGCAGGTGTATAGCATGATGATGTATTCTCCCTCGTATGCTGAGAATCTGCAGCAGATCATCGACATAACAGGCATGACACAGGAGGAAGTTTCCAACGCGATGCTACTGCCTTACCGTTCCCAGTACCTGGTTGGGCTTTTAGGCGATCATTATCAGAAGCTAGCCGAAGAAGAGCTTGATAAAGAAGCTACTGCATCGCAATCATCTGAGGCCGAATCAGCGTCCGAATCAGAGACATCTTCGGGCAACAGCGAAGAATCGGAGGTGCAAAGCCCCGAGGATGCTGCGGCACAGGCGGAGGCAGAACGTCAGCAGGCCATCTATGAAAAGGGCACGCAAATGATGCAAGACTATTTTGCGGATTATGATACCCGCCTATCCTTTGATGATGACGCTATTCTTGCGACGATAGATGGAAAAGCGGTTCCCTATACCGATGAAATTAAGCATTATCTTGAGTATACCGCGACTGCCAGCCGTATTGATGCTGTCGCCTTTATACAGGCCGGCGAGCTGGTGCTGCGCGAATTGGAGCGTCGCAACACTGAGCTTGACCGCACCAACTTTGAGACAACTTTGAACGCTTATACCGATCAAATCCGTGCGGACGAGACGATCATGAAGCAGCTTGAAAAGATCTGCGCCAGCTACGAGGCAACAGTGGACGACTATTTTAAGGTGCTGGAGCGTCCGCTCTGGCTGCAGGAGGTTGGCGACCGGTATTATATCGCCATGGCCGATGAATACAATGCACTTACTGTCGATTCGGGTGAGAAGCCGGATTCCTCGGATGGCTATTATGCACAGGAGTTTTCTAAGCTTTTAGAGGGCAGTGAAATCGTCAACGTCACCGGCGAATAAAAGTCAATTGAATTTTGGCGGCTGCAAATACAGGACAAATTATCCACGTATTTGCAGCCTTTTCTTATGCTTGAATTTTATTATATAAAATGGGATAATATAGTATGCATAAATTTGGTCAACAAAGGGGAGCGGCGTAATGGGGCGGTATGAAAGGCTGGTCGGAAACACGTTAGTGTTTGCGATCGGGTCGTTTTCTTCAAAACTGCTGGTGTTTTTCATGCTGCGGTATTACACCGCGATGCTCACTCCAGCCGAATTTGGTATTGCTGACCGTATCACCACCACCAGCAACCTCCTTATGCCGTTTGTCATGCTGTCGGTCAACGAGGCGATTATCCGCTTTGCGATGGACCGCTCTTTAAAGCGCTCCGACGTTTTTTCTATCGGCTTAAAAACGGTGCTGGCGGGCTTTATTGTTTTTTGTCTATTCTCGCCAATTATGCTGATGATTGATATGCTGTCACCCTACACGCTGGTGATCTATGTCTATGTGCTATTTGGCATGCTCAAAGCCATTTGTGCGCAGTTTATCCGTTCCATTGGGTTGGTCAGGCTCTTTGCCTTTGACGGCTTTATGGCCACTTTTACAACCATTGCCTTTAACATTGTGTTTTTGACGGTGTTTAAATGGGGGTTGTACGGCTATGTTTTTTCGATTATTGCATCAAATATTATTTCAATATTTTTTCTGTTTATTGTCGCGCGGCTCGACCGGTACGTCGATTTCACCCACCCCAACCCGACGCTTCGACGGGAGATGTTACGCTATTCGGTTCCGCTGATTCCGACCACGATGTTCTGGTGGATTGTCGGCATGTCCGACCGCTATATGGTCACTTGGTTTTGGGGCGACACACCCACTGGCATGCTTGCGATAGCACATAAAATTCCATCGCTGCTCACCATCGTTTCGGCTATATTCTATCAGGCGTGGCAGATTTCTGCCGTGGATGAATCGGGCAAAGGTAAGCGCACCACCCGCTTCTATTCCCAAACCTATGACTATTATAGCACGCTGCTGTTTTGCGCTGCTTCCGGCATAGTGATGCTTATTCAGCCAATCACCAAGGTTTTGTATGCACCCGCTTACCATGAATCGTGGCGATATGTACCCTTTTTGGTGATGGCCGAGGTTTTTTCATCCCTTGTCACTTTTCTCGGGTCCTTTTATATGGTCAGTAAGAAAAACGCCACCGTTCCGTTGGCTATTTTCGTCGGAGCTGTGGCTAATATTGGGCTGAATTTCTGGCTGATTCCACGGTATGGCGTTATGGGCGCGACCTTTGCGACGCTGTTAAGTTATCTGCTGGCCTATGCCATCCGTGCTGTGGATATTCAGAGGCTGGTTTCGCTGGAGCTTCGTCCGCTGACCACTGCCGTTCGTTTGCTGCTGCTGATGGTGCAGGGCGCGTTTTTGATCATACAGCCGCCGAATAGTTCTTTAATTCAGCTGGCTATGTTTTTCTTGATGTTGTTGATTAACCTTAAACCGGTGTTGCGATTGGTTGTTGCGCTATTCGACCGTTTTGTTTCACCGCATGTTTCTCGTTAAAGGAGATATTCGCCTATGCCGATGCAACTTTTATTTTTATTTTTTCTATCGATGGTACCCATTATTGAGCTGCGCGGAGCCGTTCCTATAGGTATTGGGTGGGGGTACCCCTTTGGGCTCGTTTATGCGTTGTGTGTTGCCGGCAATTTGCTGCCGGTGCCATTTCTTATTCCCTTTGCGGGCCGGGTGTTGCGTTGGGGTGCCACACTGCCTAGAATAGGGGGACTATTTCAGAAAATACTGGATATCGGAAACAAAAAAGTAAAAAAAACGCAAAGCGCCAATCATGCGCTGTTGTTTGCGCTTTTTCTTTTTGTGGCAATACCGGCGCCGGGTACTGGCGCATGGACGGGTTGTCTGATTGCAACATTGCTGCAAATGCGGGTGCGCAGGGCATTTTGGCCCATTGCGGCGGGTGTTGCCACAGCAGGATTGATAATGGGCGTAACATCTTACGGCTTGTTCAGTCTCATTGGGGTATAGTTTTGGGCACTTAAAGGAGGCAAAGCGGGTGAACATTCTGGTTAGTGCCTGTTTGCTGGGGCTAAACTGTCGGTATGACGGTTTGAGCTGTTATCAGACAGGTGTAGAAAAGCTTAAAAACAGATATCATCTCATCCCGGTTTGCCCAGAAGTTTATGGTGGCTTACCCACCCCGCGTGAACCTGCGGAGATCGTCGGGAATGAGGTGGTGACCAAAAGTGGTTGCAATGTCACTGCCCAGTATGAGAAGGGTGCACAGGAAGCATTGACGCTGGCACGTATGATGGACTGCCGTATTGCGGTGCTAAAAGCCAAGAGTCCCTCCTGCGGGAAGGGCAAAATCTATGACGGTAGCTTTGGTGGCAGATTGATTGACGGCAGCGGTATTCTGGCCCGTCTATTGATGGATGAAGGGCTGACTGTTTTGACCGAGGATGAACTTGAAAAGCTTATTTAAGTTATAAAAGCTATAAACCGGCGGCATTCTACAATGCCGCCGGTTTTCTCATATTCACAGGTTACATAGTACCAAATTTGAGTAAACAGAATATTTTAAAAAGTCTGATCATTTATTAGTGCCAGCTTTTGCGTACGCGTCATGCGTTTAAGCTCGGCTTCGCGCCGCATGGCGGTGCGCTTATCTTCAAAGCACTCAAGATAGGCCAATACCACAGGCCTGCGTCCACGGGTATATTTAGCGCCGACACCATTATTGTGGGCGGTCAGACGTGCGTCGGGGTCGTTTGTCCAGCCGGCATAAAGGGTGCCGTCGGCGCATTTGAGCAGATAGGCAAAAGCCGACTTGCACATGGGGCATTACTCCTTTCGCTCCATAAGACTATCATGTCAATTAACTTTAACACTTAAAGTGGATGTAAGCAATAATAAAAGGTATTTAAAGACAATAAAAACACAGACGCGACAACATGTGTGTTGTCGCGTCTGTGGAGAAGAGAAGAGGAGATTCTAGTAAACAGGGGTTACTTGCCCACCGGAGCCAATTCTTTTTCGGAAGAAGCGACAACGACCGAGCAGGCGATATCGCCGGTGATGTTAACGGTGGTTCTTGCCATATCCAGTATACGGTCAATGCCAGCGATCAATGCGACACCCTCGATGGGTAGACCAACCGACTGCAGCACCAGGCCAAGCATGACAACGCCCGCGCCAGGCACACCCGCTGTACCGATAGAGGCCAGAGTAGCGGTGAGAATAATGGTCAGTTGCTGACCCATGCTAAGCGAAATATTATAGACGTTTGCGATAAACAATGCACAGATGCCCTGATAAATTGCTGTTCCATCCATGTTAATGGTTGCACCCAGCGGAAGCACAAAGCTACGGATGGGTAGCGGAACGCCCAGTCTTTCGGATGCCACCATTGAAAATGGCAGTGTAGCAGAACTCGACGCCGTGGTGAAGGCGAACAATATCGCTTCCGAGCACTTTTTAAAAAAGGTCAGCGGACTAATTTTAGCTATCATACGAACAGAGAATGAGTAGACGATTGCCATATGTAAAATACAGCCGAAATAAACCGCAAGAATGACGCTTAACAGTGGCAACAACACTGAAGGTCCATTCACCGCGACAATCGGCACTATAAGCGCAAAAACGGCGATGGGAGAAAACTTCATGACAAAGGCCACCAACGCGTACATGCACTCAGCCATGCCGTCAAAGAAATCGGAGACTGGCTTGGCGCGATCGCCCACCATGATAATTGATCCGCCCAAAAATATCGCGAAAGCAATGATCTGAAGCATATTACCCTCAACCAGCGCCTTAAGAGGGTTGGCTGGGATAATGTTAAGCAGGGTGTCGACAACGTTTGGCGCTTCCTTGGCTTCATAGCTCAGGCCCTCGGCCAATACAAAGCCGCCACCGACACGTCCGATATTGCCCACAATAAGGCCGAGTGTGACAGCAAGTGCAGTTGTACAAAGATAAAAAACAATTGTTTTACCACCGATGCGCCCCACGCGCTTGGCATCGCCCAAGCCGCAGGTTCCGACGATCAGCGAGGAAAAAACTAACGGAACGATAAGCATTTTTATGGCGTTGAGAAACAGGGAGCCAAAAGGCTTAATCCAGTTATTGGCGATGAGGCGTGCGCCCTCCCCCTGCATGCATAAACCGACCGCAACACCGGCCAATAGTCCAATAAGAATCTGTACGGAAAGATTCAACTTTTTTCTGCCAGACATTCTTGCAAATCTCCTTTCATATGATGTACTTGTGCCAAAATCACTTTAACATTTTGGACATAGAAAATCAATAATAATATGAAAAAATAATTTCAAAAAATAAAGATTATGTAATATAAACAAGATAAACATTTCAATATTTAAAATTAATTGTCGCATTACCGAGAAAAATAAAAAAAATTAAAAATTTAGAAGATAACATAGACAATCGTGGTCTGGAGTGATATACTAATAAAAATTTAGTACTCTATGCGGCGAGGGTTCTATGCTGCACAGCATCCTTTAAATCGGTCCCGTGAGGCCGGCAAGGTTTGCTTTTAATAACAATATTCAGATATTGAAAAGCGCCTTGCCGCATAATCTGCGGGCAGGACGCTTATTTTATTTTATAAAAAGGGGGAGATGTGTTTGAAACGCAAGGATATTATGGACCAAGCAGACATCAACCGTGCTTGCGTGCGGCTTTCTCATGAGTTGATTGAACGCAATAAGGGCACCGACGACGTGGTACTCATCGGCATTCAGCGGCGCGGCGTACCACTGGCCAAAAAGGTCTCGGCACTGGTCGAACAGTATTATGGGGTAAAGCTACCCGTTGGGATGCTGGATATTACCTTTTACCGTGATGACTTATCATTATTGTCTGAGCACCCAGTCATCAACGGCACCGATATTCCGTTTATGATTTCCGGCAAGCGGGTGGTTTTGGTGGATGACGTACTTTACACCGGGCGTACCGTGCGTGCGGCGATTGAAGCTGTGTTGGAAAGCGGGCGTGCCAAATGTATTCAGCTGATGGTGATGGTAGACAGAGGTCACCGGGAGCTGCCCATCCGGGCTGACTTTATCGGCAAGAATCTGCCCACCTCCAATAACGAGGTTGTGCATGTTTGCGTCCCTGAATTCGACGGGGAGAGCGCTGTGTATATTGAGGCGCTGGAATAACCGCATGAACAGAAAAGGGTGAAAAGATGGCATTAAAAACAAAGGATCTTCTCGGACTGCGCGATATCAGCCGGGAAGAAATTGAAGAAATTTTGAACACGGCAGAGGCAATGAAGCAGGTGGTGGCCGGCCCGACCAAAAAGACCTCGCATCTGCAAGGCAAGTCGATTGTCACACTGTTTTATGAAAACTCCACGAGAACCCGCCTGTCGTTCGAACTGGCAAGTAAGTATATGTCGGCGGTGGCGGCCAATATCGCGGCATCTTCTTCCAGCGTTAAAAAAGGCGAAACACTCATCGACACAGCAAAAACCATTGACATGATGGGCACCGACGTGATCATTATGCGTCACCCCATGAGCGGTGCGCCCCACATCATGGCTAAGCACGTCAAATCCGCCATCATCAATGCAGGCGACGGCACCAACGAGCACCCCACTCAGGCTCTGCTGGACATGCTGACCATCCGCGAGAAAAAGGGTGGATTTGAGGGCTTAAAGGTTGCGGTGGTGGGCGACGTTGTGCACTCCCGCGTAGCGCGTTCAAATGTTTACGGCCTAACCAAAATGGGGGCAAAGGTGGTGCTGGCTGGCCCGCCCACGCTGCTGCCCGCGCCCGGTTGCGAAATGCCCGGCGTAGAATATTGCTACCAAGTTGAAGACGCTGTGCGTGACGCCGACGTTGTCATGGCGCTGCGTATCCAACTTGAGCGCCAGAAGAAGGGATTGTTCCCCTCGGTGCGCGAATACGCGCGTTATTTCGGTATCGACCCTAAGATGATGCAGCTTGCGCGACCTGATGCGCTGGTAATGCACCCCGGCCCGATGAACCGCGGCGTGGAAATTTCGAGCTATGTCGCCGATTCTGACCAGTCGTTCATCAATGAGCAGGTCACGAACGGTGTCGCAGTGCGCATGGCGTTGCTTTATATGATGACAAGGAGGGAAGGCAGATGAGCACACTAATTAAAAACGCCGTTATCGTCAATGCAGACGGACGGGAGACGGCTGACCTCCTAATTGAAAATGGGCTGATCGCTAAAATAGGGCAGGGGCTATCCTGTGAGGGCGAGGTTATCGATGCAAAGGGTGCATTTTTGCTGCCGGGCTTAGTCGATTTACACTGCCACCTGCGCGACCCCGGTTATGAATATAAAGAAGATGTTGTCAGCGGCACCCGTGCGGCGGCAGCTGGCGGTTTTACGTCGGTGCTGTGCATGGCAAACACTCACCCGGTCAATGACTGTGCGGCGGTCACAAGCTATATCAAAAATAAAGCAGACGAGGCAGGTTACTGCAAGGTATATCCCATTGGGGCAGTTTCAAAAGCGCTAGAAGGTAAGGAAATTGCCGAGATGGGCGATATGAAGTCCGCCGGGGCGGTGGCGTTTTCCGACGATGGCAGCCCGGTTTCTAATGCGAGATTGTTAGAGCTGGCGCTTCTTTACTCGGCGCGGTTTGACACTTATGTGGCTGTGCACCCTGAGGAACTGTCGCTCACTGAGGGCGGCGTAATGAACCGCGGCATGACGGCGACGATGCTCGGCTTGCCCGGAATCTCTCGTGCGGCAGAAGAGGGGCCGATTGCTCGCGATCTAATTTTAGCGGAAGAGAATCATGCGCGCATCCACATTTGTCACATCTCAACGGCAGGCTGTGTAGAATTAATTCGCCAAGCCAAAGCGCGTGGTGTTAAAGTAACATGTGAGACTACCCCGCACTACCTTTATTTGGATGAAACAGCCTGCGAGGGCTACGACGTCAACGCCAAAGTGGCACCGCCGTTGAGAACGGTGGCGGATCAGGAAGCGCTTATAAAAGGGTTGGTTGACGGCACGGTTGATGCGATTGCAACCGACCATGCACCACATCATATCGACGATAAAAACATGGAGTTTACGCTGGCAGCAAAGGGTATTTCTGGCTTTGAAACAGCCTTTTCTTCCTGCTATACCCGCCTTGTGAAAAGCGGTATTCTTCCGCTGGAAAAGCTGGTGGAAAAGATGTGCCTGACCCCTGCACAGATTGCCAAAATACCCGGCGGTATTATCAAAGAAGGCCAACCGGCCGACTTCTTTTTAGCTGATGATAAGGAGTGGACGGTGGAGGCAAAAAAATTTCTCTCCCGTGGTAAAAATACCCCGCTAGACGGTAAGACTTTAAGCGGCCGGGTACTCAAAACCTTCCAGGCGGGTAGATTAGTCTACGAAAGGGCACTTTAAAAGGGCGGTATAGAAAGGAATGGTTCAAGGAATGACAACTAATGCGGCAGACCGGCTTGTGGCGCAGATCGCACGGGTAAAAAACCCGACCGCTATGGGGCTTGACACACAGGTAGGGCATCTACCCGCCGAGTTTGCCCCCAAGGGCAATTCAAGCGCAGAAATCTGCGAGGCAATTTTAAACTATAATAAGGCGCTACTCGATGGTATGACCGACCTTATCGGCTGCGTTAAGGTGCAGGTGGCCTATTATGAAATATATGGCGTGGCGGGTATGCAGGTGTTTGCCAAAACGCTGGCCTACGCCCGGAAGCGCGGCTATGTCACAATTGCCGACTGCAAGCGTAACGACATTGGCGCGACGGCTGGGGCTTATGCACGCGCTTATTTAAACCCAGAGGGAGAGTTTTTCAGTGACTTTGTCACGGTGAACGCTTATCTCGGCGTGGACGGCATCAAGCCGTTTGTTGACGAAGCTAAACAGCACGGCGGCGGCATCTATGTGTTGGTGAAAACGTCAAACCCCTCCGGCGGGCAGCTTCAGGACGTTGAAACCGCCGATGGACGTAAAGTTTATGAACTGATGGCCGATCTGGTCAGCGGCTGGGGCGAAGCGCTGATAGGCGAATGTGGTTACGCCGCGGTGGGGGCGGTCGTGGGCGCGACCTGGCCCGCTGAATCAACTGCGCTAAGAAAGCGCATGCCGCACACACCGTTTTTAGTCCCGGGCTATGGCGCACAGGGTGCCACCGGTAGGGATTTAAGTGGCTGTTTTGATACAAATAAAGGTGGCGCGGTAGTTAATGCCTCACGTTCGCTGCTGTGCGCACACCAAAAACACCCTGAGATGGGCTGGCTTGAGGCGGTTCGCGCCGAGGCGGTGCGCATGCGCGACGACATTACCGCCGACTATAGCGAGGGGGCGTGAGAAGATGCGCCCGTTCATGGCTAAAATATTAGAAAAAGGCCCACTGGGCCGCGATATGGTTCGGTTTGTGTTGCACGCGCCGGAGGCATTTTTGCAGCCGGTACTGCCGGGCATGTTTGTGCATATTAAGGTGCCGAACGATGCATCACATATTTTGCGACGACCGATCAGCATTATGGATGCCGACGCAAAAGCAGGCAGCATCACGCTGGGTATTCAGCCCAAGGGCGATGGCACACAACGCATCTGCACGCTGGAGCCGGGCGATGAAATGGAAATTATCGCGCCGCTGGGCAACAGCTTTGCTTTAAACGGCGCAAAAACGGTCTGGGCGTTAGGCGGTGGCGTCGGCGTGGCACCGATGCTGTTCGCCTGTCACGAATTTTCAAAAATGGCGCAGGTCACGGCGGTACTGGGCTTTCGCACGGCGGAACAGGTTTATGCCGAGGGCGATTTTGCCCCCTTTGCCGACCTGATGATCTGCACCGATGATGGTTGCCGTGGTTTTAACGGTACGGTTGTGGATGCGGTTCGGGAAAAGCTTGAACTGCCGGAGTTGATTATCGCCTGCGGGCCGACGCCGATGCTCAAAGCGGTTCAGGCGTTCGCCTTAGAGCGCGATATTCCCTGCCAGCTGTCTTTAGAGCAGCGTATGGGGTGTGGCTACGGAGCCTGCCTAACCTGTTCGTGTAAAACCAAGAGGAGCGACGGCAGCGAGACCTTTGCACGGGTTTGCGCCGACGGGCCGATATTTGACGCAAAGGCGGTGGTGCTGTGAACAAGGTTGATTTGTCGGTCTCACTTTGTGGCGTGACCTTAAAAAATCCGATTATTGCAGCTTCCGGTACCTATGGTTTTGGGCGCGATTTCACGCGGTTTTATGATATTTCGCGGCTGGGTGGCATCTCAGCTAAGGGCGTAACTCCAAAAGAGCGCGCGGGCAACCCGCCGGTGCGCATTGTTGAAACGCCGAGCGGAATACTAAATGCTGTCGGGCTGCAAAACCCTGGCATCGACGCGTTTTTAGAAACCGAGCTGCCTTGGATGCTGGAGCAGGGGACAACGGTTATTTGCAACATCTCAGGCAACACGATTGAGGAATTCTGTGACATGGCCCGGAAGCTGAATAACAGCAGTGTGGCTTTTATTGAGGTCAATGTCAGTTGCCCGAATGTGCATGCGGGCGGTAAAGTGTTTGGCAGCGACCCGGAGAGCATTCTGGCTGTAACGCAAGCGGTGCGCCGCTGTACCGACAAGCCGATTGTGGTCAAGCTTTCGCCCAATGTGTCGGACATCGCTGAGATGGCGGTCGCCGCGCAAGAGGGCGGAGCTGACGCCGTCTCGCTGATCAATACCATCACCGGCATGGCGATAGACGTCAACACCCGCAGGCCGGTGCTCGGCAATATTACCGGGGGAATGTCCGGCCCGGCGGTGCGCCCGGTGGCATTGCGCATGTGCTATCAGGCGGCACAGGCTGTATCCATCCCCGTGGTGGGTATGGGCGGTATTATGACCGGCGAAGATGTCGTAATGTTTTTGCTCGCGGGTTGCACAGCGGTTCAGGTTGGCACGGCAAACTTAGCCGATCCAATGGCCTGTGTGCGCATTATTGACCAGCTTGAGGATTATATGAATCGCAAGGGCATCAAACGGGTGGAAGAACTCGTGGGTGCGCTTATCACTGAATAACCGGAGGGACCACGTATGACAAGAGAAGAGAAAATTCAGCTTTTAGAGGATGCCCAGGTGCTGCAAACAGGGCATTTTCGCTTGACCTCGGGTCGGCATTCCGACAAATATATGCAGTGCGCCCGCGTTTTTGAGTACGCCAAGTACTCTGAGCCTATATGTAAGGATATCGCCGACGCATTCCGCGATGAGAAGATTGATTTGGTTGTCGGCCCTGCTATCGGTGGCGTCATTATCACCTACGAGGTTGCGCGGCAACTCGGCGTGCGCAACATCTTCGCTGAGCGCGAGAACGGCATCATGACGCTGCGCCGCGGATTCGCCGTAGAGCCGGGCTCCCGCGTGTTGGTGGTGGAGGACACCATCACGACCGGCGGCTCTGTCAAGGAAGTTATCGCGCTGATTAAGGAAAAAGGCGGCGTGATTATCGGCGTTGGCTCGGTGGTGGATCGTTCCAATGGTACGGTCGATTTTGGCGTGCCGCTGCATGCGGCGGTATCGATGGAGGTTGTCTCCTACGACGAGGCCGACTGCCCATTGTGCAAACAGGGCTTGCCGATAACTAAACCGGGTAGCCGAGCATTTAAGTAAAAGTATACAACAAAAGCCCCCGGTTTAGGCTGAAATAGTCAATAGAAAGTAGACAGAATAAAGCTCAACTTAAACTGCCTGTTCAATTCTGAATTGGACAGGTGGTTTTCCGCTTAGTTTGCGGAGGGGACGAATGGTATTAAAATAAGCGATTGCGTCTGTGATGACGGAAGAAAGGTCATCAGCAAGCCAGTAGTGAAACTGGAAACGCAAAACATCTTTGAACCTACCAAAGAAGCTTTCGATCACAGCGTTATCTCTGGGATTGCCCGCCCTAGACATACTTTGGATCGCACCATATTTTTAATGCTATATAAATAAAAGATAGTAGACACGCTTTTTTGTGTCTACTATCTTTTTACCACTTCAGTTTAGGCCGGGGGCTTTTTGGATATTGTTTTTGGATAAAAAGCAACTTGTTTTGGACGTCCCATGCGTGGGTTTCCCTGCGCCAAGGTTAAAGCCCTTGCTTTGGGGGCTATTTTTTTGTGGTGATATGAAGCGCAGCATGGCTAGCACCAGAAATGATACTGCAAATCAGTTGCGAAATCCGTTCCAACGGTACTTGCTGTGCATCGTCTATCCATGATTCCAAAATCGATACGGTACCCGAAGCTATAAAATCCATAAAACACATCAAAAGATGCGGGTCTATGTCACTGCGGTTTTTTAGCTGTTCTCCCCACATATCACGCAGGCGTGTACGAAAGTTAAAAACGAGGTGAACGTGCTCCCCTGATTCGATTAAAAGCTTAAAAAACGGTTGATCGCTTTGGATTTCCAGAAACAGTTTTTCAAAAAAAGGCGCCGGGTTTTCGAGGCCGTTCCAAATGTTGTTTTTGTCGATAAGTGAAAACAGCCGCTCTAAAAATTCGTCTTCAAGCTCACGTAGAACCGATCCGATATCAGTATAGTGGTTATAAAATGTTTTTCGGTTAATGTCAGCTAATTGAGTTAGCTCACTGATAGATATTTTTGCAACAGGCTTCTCTTTCATTATGGTCAGGAGGGCTGATTTAATTGCAAACTTTGTTTTTCGGCACCGCCGATCGTCTTTATTGGTGGATATTCCAGTCATATTTTGCCCCTTTCTCCACAAAAACCATATAAAATGTGTAATAATAACCATTCGATGCTGAAAATGACCGTTGAATTATTCCCAAATGTATAATAATATACGTTAGTGTAAAAGTCAATAGATGAGTAATAAACCGGGAGAGAAGATTTTATGGTTACCAGTCAAAAATCGATGGTTGACCGCTTAATTAGCTTTATTGTCAGGCGGAGAAACTACATAGAAAAGTTTTTTATCCTGATGGTTGCAATTTCTGCGGTCTTTAGCTTGATGGTCAAGGTAAATTATGATTTGACCGAGTATTTACCGTCGTGGGCCCCAACCAAGCAGGGCATTGATGTCATGGAAGCCGAATTTGGCTACCCTGGCACCGCACGGGTAATGATCAAAGACGTCACTGTTTATGAGGCGAAACTTTACAAAGAAAAAATAGCGAATATTGAAGGCGTTGACAACGTTTCGTGGGCCGATACAGCCACCGATATTTACACTTCCCAGGCCTTTTTAGAGGCGGCAGACATAGAGGACTACTACAAAGATAACTGCGCTGTGTATGATGTGTTCTTTAAAGAGGGCGACTCAGACCGAGCCTCCTATGCTGCCATCGACGAAATGCGCAACATGTTTGGCGATAAGTGCAGTATTTCCGGCCCGACGGTGGAAAACAAAACCGTAAGTGAAAATATGGCCCGAGAAATGCCGCGCATTCTAACTGTGGGCGTGTTGTTTATTATCTTTGTACTGATGCTGACAACCAATTCGTGGTTTGAGCCGGTGCTGTTTATGGTGACAATGGGTGCTGCTGTTATTATCAACACCGGTACCAATATCATTTTTGGTACCATTTCGTTTATTTCCTCAAACGCGGCAGCGCTGTTGCAAATTGCGGTTGCAATGGACTATTCGATATTTCTGCTGCACACCTTTACGGCCGAAAAAAACAAGGGGATTGGCGTTGAGCAGGCGATGGAGAACGCGTTGCGTATTGCAATGAAATCCATTGTTTCAAGTGCATTTACAACAGTAATCGGCTTTTTGGCACTGGCGCTCATGCAGTTTACCATTGGCTATGATATCGGCATGGTGCTAGCAAAAGGCATTTTATGCAGCATGCTCACTGTGCTACTGCTGATGCCGGCGTTGATTTTGCGTTGGCAGGATATTATTGAAAAGCTACAGCATAAGCCGTTTATTCCACCGTTGGATAAGTTTGCGAAACGGGTGTTCGGATTGCGATTTGTTGTGGCGGCATTGGTGATTGTCCTGATTGTGCCCTGCTATGTTGCACAAGGTATGACCCATTATATGTACGGCACTTCGGTGGTCGCCTGTGCTGAAGGGACACCCACATGGCTGCAGAAAAAAGAAATTGACGACGTTTTTGGCGAAAGCAACATGATTGTGGTGGTTGTTCCGAACAAGGGTAACGTCATCGAAAAGCAATTGGTTGACGAGCTGGAAGATCAGCCTTACATACGCAATGTCACGGCGTTGTCCACCGCGTTGCCACAGGGCATACCGGAAAGCTTTTTGCCAAAAAGCATAACCGACCGGCTGCATACCGAAAGTTATTCGCGCATGATGATTAATGTGCGTAGTGACACCGAAACCGACTTGGCTTTTACCTATGATGATCAAATTAAGACCATCGTCAGCCAGTACTACCCTGAGGACACACACTTTATCGGAAAAACCCCCGTCGCCAAGGATATTAAGCGTATTATCCTCAAGGATAATAAGGAGGTCAATATGATCTCCATTCTAGGCGTGGCGCTGGTGGTGTTTATGGCGTTTGGCTCGCTAGCCATTACGTTGGTGGTATTGGTGCCGATTGAAGTGGCTATCTATGTGAATATGGCGCTGCCGTATCTTTACAATCAAAAGCTGGCGTTTTTAGGCTATCTCATGGTGAGCAGCATGCAGCTGGGCGCAACAGTGGACTACTCCATTTTGTTGACCAATAACTATCTTGCCTTGCGGCAGGAAGAGCCGGACAAAAAGAAGGCGGCTATTAAAACCATCAGCAAAAGCACCCTCTCCATCATGACCTCCGGCATGGTGTTGACCATTGTGGGGTATGGTTTGAACTTTATGTCCTCGGTACCCACCGTGGTGGACTTAGGACATTTGATCGGCCGCGGAGGCCTGTTCAGCATGATTTTTGTACTGACGTTGCTGCCGTTGTTGCTGACGCTGTTTGACGGTACGATAAGCCGAGGACGCGCACGCACCCAGAAGATAAAAGAAGCGCACGCTGCCCTGGCGTCCAAAACTGGAGAAAAGGTGAGGCTGTTGGTCAGCAACATTTGGCGCAGCCCCTTTCGCAAAAACCTAAAACCGCAGGAGGAAAGATAATCTTATGCGTACTGTAAAAAAAATAATTTCAGCCGCGCTTGCTCTTTGCATGCTTGCGGTTTTTCCTAGTACCGATGTGCGTGCTGCAGCCCCGAAGGTCGCAGTGGATGAAACAGCCTATTTAATGTTGGATTATTATGGAGACTTAGATAATTTTAGCATTGTTAAGGGTTGCGATTTAAACGGCAACACACAATTTACAGATTACGGCAGCTACACCTCAGTGACAAATATGAGCACCCTCAATGCGCCTGAACAAAGCGATGAAAGTGTGACATGGAATCTAGACAGCGGTGCAGCTAACCGTTTTTATTATGAGGTAGTGCCACAAAATCAAACTTTTGACACGCTGCCGTGGACTGTTGATGTCAGCTATAAACTCAATGGGGTACCCGCGCACGCTGAAAGACTGGCGGGGGCATCGGGGCTGATAACTGTTGACGTAACCGTAGCGCCAAACCCCCGGGCTAACACCTATTACAGGGATAATTTTATTTTGGTGTGCGGCATGGCATCCGACACCGACAAAAACACCAGTTTTTCTGCCGAAGGGGCACAGTTTCAGTCATTTGGCTCGTATCAGATGGCGTTCTTCATTGCAATGCCTAAAAGAGAGGGCGAATTCAGCTTCCAGATCGGAAGTGACAGCTTTGAAACCCCGGGCGTAATTCTGGCTATGATGCCCGCCACAATGTCACAGCTCGACGATATCTCTGAGATGAAGGAGCATAAAACCAATATTGAGGATGCCAGCAATGCCATGGATGCGACGGTAGCAGATATTCTGGATATGCTTTCGGCTATGTCCGGCGGAATGAGCACCACCGTTCAGGGGCTCAACAAGCTCGACCAGGCGCGCGCCGCAATGGATAAGGGTTCTGACGGTGTAACGCAGAGTGTTTCCAAGTTACGCAGTTCGCTCAAAGAGATGGAAAAGGGGCTTAATAATTACGCCGAGTTTTTGGGTGATGCCAAACTCTCCAATGCCATCAGTGGCATGGGAGAAAACGCAGAATCTATGGCTGATATTATGAGCAACATGGGCGGGGATATTGAAGAGATATATACGCTGATGAATAAGCTCAAAGCCGCCATTCTGGAATTTAACAGCGACAGCACCTCTTCGGCAAGAAAACAGGCGTTGGTCAGCGAAATTGCGCTACTCACCGGTGAACTGGAAACCGCACTGTCCTATGTTGATTCCTCGACTTTCGCCAGTTATATCAAGCGGGTAGAGTCGTCCGTTAAAGAAATCGAGTCGCTTGCAGGTACCGCGGATGGCGCTTCGGAGGATGTGGTGAAGCAAGCAGCAGGCGCCATGTTACAGGAGCTGCAGACCATCAACACAGCGATGAGCGGTTTGGTGGCGGACAGCGAAAAGCTTTCCGGTAGTATCAACGGCAGTATTGGCGATGTCTATGCGCTGTCCGGCGAGATGGAGGACATTCTGGAAGAAACCTCGCGGGTGATGGATGACGCGGCCGATTTAATGAAGGACACCCGCGGCATGCTCGATTCGGTGGACACGATGCTCTCCGACAGTAGCGACCTGTTAAATGAGGGAGCGAAGGTCAGCATCGCAGGCATTACACAGATGCTTAACGACCTGCTAGGCGTACTGCATAAAACCGAAAACCTGCAGACAAATCGCGAGACAATCTCCAACATTATTAGAGATGAGTGGCATCGGTTGGATGACGATTTCGGTGTGCTGGATATTGACACCTCGGCGGACAAGGTGTCACTGACTTCCAGCAAAAATGCGCCGCCGCGCAGCCTTCAGATCATTATGAGAACACATGAGATCGAACTGCCCGACGAAGATGAAGAAATCTCCGCTGATCAGGAAGAAGCTGAAAGTAGCGTTGGGCAACGCATTGTCAATGTTTTTAAAGTTATTAAGGACGGTCTTGCAGGACTGTTTAGATAAGTTGTATAATTAATGCTATGGAGGGATAACAATGCAAAGAAAGGTATTGACGGCCATATTGTGCACCGCACTGGTGGCAATAGCTTGTGTTCATGCCGCAGCGGCATCGGCCGATTTTGAGCGCGATGTGATCTATGGAAGACAGCATCGTTATTACTTCGATAAAAAAATAGAGGGCGAAACAGCTGAAGACAGCGCGTGGGAATTTGAGTTTGAGGTGTTTGATGGCGCGACCTTTACGGTTGACACTAAAGGGCAGGACGACCTGACGCTTGGCGCAAACTGCGATTATGACGACGCGGTGCTGGATTGCTATCCGGATGCAACATTGCTGTTTTTCAACGGCAACGGTGATTATTTCCGTCATTATGGGATGCTGTATTTGCCGGCAGAACCGGGCAGCTACCTTTACCGAAACATCAATCGGACGCTGTATGACATTGGGGTGGTCTATAGCGAGGAGGCCGACGGCTTTTTGGTGCGTACTAGGAATCTAAGTCAGTATGTTATCTCAGATAAAAGCCTGCCGGTTGAAAAGCTTGAAGCTGACAACCCACTTCTGGTAGAACCGCTCAATTGAGTTGCATCCCAATAACATGAAGGGGCTTTCACCTAAATGGCGAAAGCCCCTTCATCATATAAATTTGCTTGGTGTAAATTTTGCGCCTAAAACGGCAGATGTGTGTGTGGGCTGCTCATAAAGGAAGGGCCGCTTGAGTTGATACCGCTGCCTTGAAAACACAACTCTGATATGCTATGATACGAGCGGATTACATATGATCGTAGGGCGTCGGTTCAACAGATGGAAAACGCCTTTGAAATGTAATAGGATCAAAATCGACGGAGATTCTTTCTAGATATATTTAAGAAACGAAGGTGGTGCGTGCATGAGAAAAAACCTGCTAAAGGTGAGCATCTTGCTCTGCCTGCTTTTGCTGTGCAGCTGCTTTAAGCAGGAGCAGTCGATCAGGCTGCGCTACGACCTTGTATCGTATCCTGAAACGCTGGATCCGCAGTACGCGACCTCTTCTGCGGCGCGAACCCTCATCGGAAATTCTTTTGAAGGCTTAACGGCCATTTCACCGGCGGGAGAGGTGGTTCCTGCCTGTGCCGAGCGGTGGGATATTTCTGATGACCGAATGACCTATACCTTTATATTGCGCGACGAGCTGCGCTGGGCTAATGGCGACCGACTGACAGCACAGGACTTTGTTTTTGCACTGCAAAGGTTGTTTAATCGTGATGCGCCTGCCCCGGATGCCGACCGGTACGGCATGATTAAAAATGCTGAGAAAATCCTGTCCGGTGAGTTGCCCGCAACAGCTCTTGGTGTCAGGGCAAAAAGCGATACGGTTTTAGAGATCACGCTCGCGCATGACGACCCATCGCTGTTGACACTGCTTTCAAACGCATCTGCCATGCCGTGCCAGCAAAAGTTTTTTGCTGAACAAAAGGGGCGGTATGGGCTGGCGGCAGAGAATCTTTTGTGCAACGGTCCTTTTTTTGTCAAGGGCTGGAGCAGAAATGTAATTTCAGTGCAGAAGAATCCGTTATTTCGCAACTCAGTGCAGATAGACGGTGTTGAGTTTTATATTAACAGAGGTGATCCAGTATCGCTGTATTTAGACGGTAAAAGCGATCTGGTCTTTGTACCTTTTCAACGTCTAGCCGAGGCACAGGGACTTGAAGGCGAAACATTTTATGACCAGAGCTGGATGTTGCTTTATAACACCTCCAGCAAGTTGCTTGTCCAGCGCGATATACGTGCGGCGCTAACCGCCGCGATGCATACAGATGAACTATTAGAAAGGCTGCCGGATTACCTGCAGCCTTACCATGGAATTATCGCGCCGAGTGCCATGCTTTGGGGAAGCTCTTATCGTGATTTGGCTCCGACACCGCAGCCGGCAGCGCTGCCGGACGAGGCTCGCCAGATATTTTTAAGTGCGGTCGAAGGCGTGGAACAGGAAGATGTAGGCCGCCTGTCGCTGCTGGTTAGTAATTTTTTACCGGGGCCCGACCTTGGGGGTGCCATACAGCGCAGGTGGCAACAGGAGCTGTCGGCTTTTGTAAACATGGAACAGCTAGATTATTACGACTTACTAGACAGAGTAGATAGCGGAAAATTCGATATTGCGATTGTTCCGCTTACGGCACAAGGGAACAGCCCGGTGGATCTATTATCCTCATTTGAAGGCTTGCCACTTTCGACAAGCGGCGATGAGCCCTCAATATCCGAGATGATCAGCCGGGCCAGGCAGCAGTCGGAACCGAATGTGGCCGCGGCGCAACTGTTCTTGGCAGAACAAAAGCTAGTGGATGAATATGTGGCTGTTCCATTGTTTGTGGCGCCGTCGCTTTTTGCGACCGGAGAGGGAATTGAGGGGGTATCTTACTCCACTGTATCCCGTACGGTCTATTTTGCGGATGCTAAACGCATCCGGTAAGCCATTAGTCTAACGGATGATCTTTCTCCCATTGGTTGAGATAGTCCTCTAAAATCTGCTCAGCCTCTCGGTTGGCGGAGCGTTTATTGTGCTTGGCCAGACGTTTTAGCCGCAGCAGCAGTTCTTTGGGAATTCGCAGCGAAAAAGGGGTACTATTGGATTGCATCTGCGTCACCTCCTTGACTTTTGTTACTACCATATTACGCAACAGTGCTTGCAGAGGTACGCATTGAAAGAAAAGAAGCGTAAAACCCAAAAAAGCACGCTAAAAGCGTGCTTTTTTCAGAATCCGCTATTTAAATTTTGGGTTTAGATAGCTCT
This sequence comes from Oscillospiraceae bacterium MB24-C1, assembly GCA_030913685.1. NCBI lineage: Bacteria > Bacillati > Bacillota > Clostridia > Eubacteriales > Oscillospiraceae > Oscillospiraceae bacterium MB24-C1. The sequence continues at coordinate 2,028,611 of CP133187.1, forward strand.
GGTAATCTTACCGGAACGCAAGCAGCGGGTGCAGGCGTGAACGTGACAAGGGGTACCGTTCACAATTGCCTTCACACGCTTGACATTAGGTTTCCAAGTTCTGTTAGATCTCCGATGGGAGTGAGAAACCTTAATTCCGAAGGTTACGCCCTTACCGCAGATATCGCATTTTGCCATCTGTCTGCACCTCCTTCAATCCGTTATAGGATAACAGCAATATTCTATCAGAATTCACAAGCGATTGCAAGACGTTTTTAAAAATAATATGCATTAAACAAAGAGAAATCGGTTAAAAATGCTTCTTACATCACTATTATTGATTTTTTGCGGAAAAAAGAAAACTAACTGTTGACATTTAGGTCGTAAGCTGATAAAATAACTAATTGTCGGACGTGAAACGACACGCCGATTATGAGCATGTGCGCCAGTAGCTCAGTTGGATAGAGTGACTGGCTACGAACCAGTAGGCCAGGGGTTCGAGTCCCTTCTGGCGCACCAGAAAAACCGCTTGAGAATGCGAATTCTCTAAGCGGTTTTTCTTTTTTATATCCGACAGCTTTTTGGTAGCGCTCTTCTATTCAGTATTTAAATATGCTATCTATAAAAAATTTTGGGCAAGGGATCTGAGATCAAGAAGAACCAGTTAGCCATTGGCCTTGAGGCTTTTTGGGAGGAATTTCATCTAGTATTTTAAAACGTGTGTTTTCGCTTTTGCTTTAATTGTCGCCGGGCTGACTTTTCTCGCGTCGTTTCTGGGGTATGTTGGTAGACGTAGAATGACTCTATGATTCGGTTTTGCTATCTTGCGTTAGCTTGAGAAAATCTGCCTAGCCTGTGTTTCGGGTGTACTGATTTAACTGCTTTTAGCAATTGATAAATTATTACAAATAAGCAAAAATATCAATAATAATACCGAAAGAATATAAAGGCGATGCGCTTTATATTATATTTTTTTCATACGCGTATAGACGGTATGCCCTTATCTCCATTATGATAAACAACAATTAATTTAGAAGAAGTATTGGCCAAGTAAAGAAAAAGCTGTACGGCCCTGACTGGGGCAACGTACAGCTTTATAAACCTGAAGCAATCGTTCCGGGGTCTTCAGCGTATGGTATAGACAGGAACTCATAGTCCCTCGGCGGCGTCGAGCGTTTCTCTAATGGTTGCAATCGAGTCAGATTCCTTAGCCATGCGCACCGAAATATAAGGCTTGTCGCCTGCATTGACCAGTACGCGGCCCTTTAGCTTTCCGGCGACAGTGGCAGCCATGGTTGGGTTGATGTGCTCAAAATAGAATAACATTTGGCCATTGCGCTGAGAGATTTCTCGAATGCCCAGCGCAGCGGCGCGATTGCGCACCAGCGCGACGTCTACCAGGCCTGCGACGGTTTTAGGCGGGTCGCCAAAGCGATCAATTAGCTCGTCTAGCACCTCGGCCGATTCAGTTTCGTTAGTGACAGCCGCAATCTTTTTATAAACATCCAGTCGCAGCGAAAGGCTGTCGATATATTCCTCGGGAATATGTGCGGCGACAGGAATGTCCACCTGACATTCGGCGTTTTTCTGAATTGGTTCGCCCTTTGACTCGGCGACAGCTTCCGAAAGGAGCCGCAGATACATTTCGTAGCCAACCGCCTCCATATGACCGTGCTGTTGTGCACCTAATACGCTGCCCGCACCGCGAATCTCCATATCGCGCATCGCAATGCGAAAGCCCGAGCCGAATGCGGTGAACTCCTTGATGGCGTTTAATCGCTTAGCAGCGATTTCAGTCAGCGCCTTCATCGGGCGGAAAGTGAGATAAGCGAAGGCTCTTCGGGTCGATCGCCCGACGCGTCCGCGCAGCTGATATAGCTGCGACAGCCCCATGCGGTCGGCATCTTCAATAATCAGCGTGTTGCAGTTGGGGACGTCTACGCCGGTTTCGATGATGGTTGTGCAAACCAGAATGTCGATATCGCGGTCAACAAGTGACTGCCAAATTTTTGAGAGCTGTTCCTCAGTCATTTTACCATGTGCGGTGGCGATACGGGCATCGGGGAGCATTTCTCGCAGACGGGCAGCGCAGCCGTCAATCGACTCTGTACGGTTGTGCAAATAAAACGCCTGACCGCCGCGCCGTAGCTCACGTTTTAGGGCTTCTGCAATGACTAGCCAGTCATGCTCCAACACATAGGTTTGTACTGGGTGGCGATCCTGCGGGGCTTCTTCAATGATCGACATATCACGGATGCCGCTCATTGCCATTGAGAGGGTGCGCGGAATCGGCGTTGCCGACAGCGTGAGCACATCCACCGACTCGCGCAGCTGTTTAAAACGCTCTTTATGCGCTACACCAAAGCGTTGCTCCTCGTCTATGACACAAAGCCCCAGGTCTTTATATTCCACGTCCTTTTGCAGCAGGCGATGGGTACCGATCACCACATCGACTTCGCCAGTTTTAAGTTGGCGGATCACCTCGGCCTGTTGTTTCGGACTTTTAAAGCGGGAGAGTAGTTCAATACGTATCGGGAAGCCCTCCATGCGCCGAGTGAAGGTCTGGTAGTGCTGCCAGGCTAGAATGGTGGTGGGCACTAGTACGGCGCACTGCTTGGAATCGTTCACACATTTAAAGGCGGCGCGTATTGCGACTTCGGTTTTGCCAAAGCCCACATCACCGCAAAGCAAGCGGTCCATCGGGCGAGACGACTGCATATCCTGTTTGATCTCAGCGATGCAGCGTAGTTGGTCGTCAGTTTCTTCATAGGGGAAGCGCAATTCAAAATCGCGCTGCCAGTCGGTGTCCTGTGAAAAGGCGAAGCCGACTGCGACAAGCCGCTTTTTATAAAGCGCTGTCAGTTCCTCGGCCATATCGGCGACAGCGGCGCGAACCCTGGCGCGGGTTTTTTGCCACTCAGCCGAGCCCAAGCGTGAAAGCTTAACAATGCCGTCTTCTGACTTACCAATATATTTGCTGACCAGATCGAGCTGGGTGACTGGAACAAAGAGCGTATCGGTACCGTGGTAGCGGATCTTGATATAATCCTTGACCACCCCGAGAACCTCACGCTTGACAATACCCGAAAAAACGCCGATACCATGTGTGGCATGGACGACATAATCCCCTTGATTCAGGTCGGAAAGTGAGCGGATAGCGTCGGAGGCCCGCCGCTTTTTAATGCGCTTGGGCGGCGCCGCAGCGCGCGCGTGGCTGATTACGGCAAACTTATCCTCCGGGTATTCAAAGCCCGCCGAAATGGTCAGGTCGGTAACGATGACACCTGTCGTAAAGGCAGGACGTTCAGCATAGGTTGCATCTACCCCTTCGGCAACAAGGTCGCGAACCAGTGCCTCACACCCGCGCCGGGTGGGTAGCAGCACCGTCACTGAAAAGCCGCTGTGCAGATAAGGACGGACATCCTCCAGCAGATGCTCAAGCTCGCCGCCCCACGGGGCCAGTGCCAGTGCATGGACGTTGAGCAGCCCGCGCAGCCGTAGATCCGGCACCGAGCGGGCAAAGGTATCCAAAATCACACTTTTTTTATCGGCGGCCACGCAGAGCAGATCGTCAAAATCGCCCGAAAAACGATCGCATCCGTTAAAGCAGACCCCTTGTTCCAGCAAAGAGACAACATCCTCGTTAAGCTGCCAGAGCGCTGCGGTCAGACCCTCACGGCAGGCGGCAGGATCGGATATCAGAAGCAACCCATTATCGGGTAGGTGGTCAAACAGCGTAAATGGGCGCCCATATAAGACCGGCAAAAAGCGGTCGAGTGAGCCGGGGGCAACATCTGCACGCACCGCTTCAAGCAGGCTTGATAGTTCTGCAGTGGCGGGCGAACTCTTTTTTTGCTGTGAGAGTAGTGCTTCTAGCATGGGGGCCAAACCACCCTCAGGCGGCAGCGCCTCGCGCGCAGGAGTGATCATAATTTCATCAGCGAATTCACCGCGGCGCTGGGTGTCTGGTGAGAAGAAACAGATCGAATCGATGTCGTCCCCCCAGAACTCTACGCGCACCGGCTCGGGAAGCGACGGAGAGAAAAAATCTACAATGCCCCCTCGTACTGCAAAGGTGCAGACCCCCTCAACCTGTTCACAGCGGGTATAACCTGCCGCATGCAGTAGGGCAACCAGCCCGTCGAGTCCGCCTGCAAAACTGCCTTTAACAAGCGCGCTACGTGTCATGAGCGCCTCGGGACTGATGGTGTATTGTAGTGCCGCCTCGGCGGAAGCAACTACCAAAGCGGAACCGCAGCGCAGCGCCTCTAAGCAGCCAAGCCGCGCAAACTCATACTCGCGGCTGACTGCCTCGGCAGGATGTAGCATTAACTCCTTTGCGGGGAAGTGCAGCACTGTTGTTTGGGGCAACAACGCGCGGATATCCTCAAAGAGTCGCACAGCAGAAGGCTCGTCAGGAGCAATCAGAAGCACTGGTGCATTGAAGTGCTGCTGCAGACCGGTGGCAAAATGTGCCTTGTGAATGTGCGACAGGCCCACGCAACCAAAGGGGGTGTTCCCATCGGATACCCCCTTGACTAGTGTTTGAAATTGTGTAGAACGCTCTAAAATACCTAAAAGCTTCATGCGCCGTTATACCTGTTCATCGCATCGCCCAGCTTGCCAGCAACCAGAAGCTCGACAATGTCGTCTGTTTTTAAAATGGCTTGTTCAATCAGTTTGCGCTCCTCTAGAGTCGGGACACCCAGTACCCAGTCGGCCATATCGTATTCGGGGTGTGGCTTTTCACCCACGCCAATCTTGATGCGGGGGAAAGTATCTTGCCCGGTGAGATAGATAATATTCTTCAGCCCGTTGTGCCCACCGTGAGAGCCATGCGGCCGTATGCGTAGTCGACCGGGAGCCAGCGATACGTCGTCGTGGACGACGATGACCTGCTCAATTGGAACCTTATAAAAGTTCATCGCCTCGACCACCGCTTGACCTGATAGGTTCATAAAAGTAGAGGGTTTTAAAAACAACACTTTTTTGCCCGAAACCATGCATTCGCCGGTCAGGCTCTGAAATCTTAATCGGTCAATTTTAAAACCGCGCTTTTCGGCGATGATGTCGGCTGCGATAAAGCCGACATTGTGACGGGTGTTTTCATACTTACGGCCGGGGTTACCCAGACAGGCGACGATGTATTCTACCGGGCCTGCGGGCAGGTTGGATTTGCTTGCGCTGATTTGCTTAAACAGCTCAAAAATATCTGCCATGGAAGATTCCTTTCGTCAAGAGCATAGCACAAAAAAACGTGAGATTTTGTAGAAGTATAGACAACACAGCGGGACTTGGATTTCAAGCCCCGCTGTAAAAATTGATATGATTACCTTTCTGCTTAACTCAGCAGCGGAGAAACCGAACGATCGGAGTAGATGCGGTTAATTGCTTCGGCAAACACTGGTGCAACAGAAAGCTCCTTGAGCTTACCCGAGGCGGTGTTATGCAGCATAGGGATGGTATCAAGGAGTACCATTTCTTTTAAAACGCTCTCTTCAATGCGGTCAAACGCCGGGCCGGAAAGCACGCCATGGGTAGCGCCGGCATAAACCTCGTTTGCACCGCCCTTTGTCACCAGTGCATTGGCTGCGTTGCAAAGGGTACCAGCTGTATCAACCAAATCGTCGATAATGATGCAAGTCTTGCCCCTGACGTCGCCGATGATGTTCATGACCTCAGAGACGTTCGCGGTGGGGCGGCGCTTGTCGATGATTGCAATAGAAGCGTCGATGCGCTCGGCAAATTTTCTTGCTCTAGAGACCGAACCCAGATCGGGGGAGACGACGACGAGTCGGTCATGGGGGATGTCCCGAAACTGTTCTTTGTAATACTTGCAAAGAAGCGGGACCCCGAGCAGATGGTCTACCGGAATATTGAAAAAACCCTGAATTTGTGCGGCGTGCAGATCCATAGTCAGCACTCTGTCAGCACCTGCGGTAGTAATGAGATCTGCCACCAGCTTTGCAGAAATCGGATCTCTTGCCTTGGCCTTGCGGTCCTGACGGGCGTAGCCAAAGTAGGGCATAACAGCGGTGATGCGACCTGCCGACGCGCGCTTAAAGCCGTCGATAGCGATCAACAACTCCATTAGGTTGTTGTTGACCGGCTGACATGTGGACTGCACCACAAAAACGTCGGAACCGCGAACCGATTCGTTGATGGAAAGAGCGATTTCGCCGTCTGAAAATGTTTTGACCTGCATGTCACCAAGCGGTAAGCCAAGCGAACGGGCAATTTGCTCGGCGAACGGCTTGTTTGCATTACAACTGAAGATTTTGATGTCCTTGCCATGAATGTTCATGATAAACTCTCCCTCATGTTCCCCATGAATTTAAATTTATATGGAAACGGCCGTGTGCCGAATTTCCCTTATTTACAGGCTGTTACAAGCGAGTGTTACCGCAGCCGGATACGGTCATTTATTTTTTGCGGTAATAGACCGCACGGCCGGGGTAGATGGTTTGCTTTACGCGTCCCACGGCGAGCGCGTCGGGCGGTACGTCTGCGGTGACAGTGGTGGCAGCGGCGACATAAGCACCTTTTTGCACTCGCACCGGCGCAATCAGATTAGTGTTGCAACCGATAAAAGCGTCATCTTCCACAATGGTGCGAAACTTTTCGCGCCCGTTGTAGTTGACGGTCACAACGCCACAGCCCACGTTGATATGCGAACCGAAGTCGCTGTCGCCTATGTAAGTTAAATGTGCAAAAGAGGTCTTTTCGCCCACGGTGGAATTCTTAACCTCGACAAAATTGCCAATTTTAACACTGTCGGCAATGTCGCAGTTGGGCCTGATCTGTGCAAACGGGCCAATGCGCACACCATGACCGACGCGGCTTTTTTCAAGCCGGGAGCTGTCGATGGTACAGTCTGCGCCAATCTCGCAATCGATGATGTGGGTGTTTGGACCGATGGTGCAGCCCTCGCCGATCACCGTGTTCCCGCACAGGATGGTACCGGGCAAAATCGTGGTGCCACACCCGATCTTGACATCTGGTCCGATGACAACGCCGTCCACAATCGGAATGTCTACGCCGTTATCATAGTGCCGGTCAAGCACCGCGTCCCGCGCAATGCGGTTAAGCGTCGCCAAAGACCGTCGGTCGTTTGCGCCTAGCGCAATATCGGGGTTTGGACAAACGAATGCCCCTGCACGGCGTCCCGAGGATGTGGCGAGTCCAACCAGGTCGGTCAGATAATACTCACCCTGCGCATTTTGGGACCCCAGCAGCGGCAGAGAAGATATCAGATAAGAGATAGAGAACCAATAGGCGCCAGAGTTGACCTCATCAATTAAGAGATCCTGTACAGAGGCGTCGGCCGCCTCTGTAATGCGCATAAAGCGGCTCTGTTCGCGCACGATGCGTCCGTATCGCCCGGGCTCTTTGAGCACGGCGGTTAACACGGTGACATCGTTTTGCTGCGCCTTGTGAAAAGATAACGCCGACTGCAGCGTATCTGCATCGATGAAAGGCGCATCGCCGCACAAAACCGCGACATGAGAAACTCCTCGCGCCGCGGCACTTTTCAGAAAGTCCATAGCGCAGAGTACGGCATGGCCGGTACCTCGGCGGTCTGACTGAACAGCAGAACAAACCCCTGCGGGCAACAACTCTGTGACGCCGCGGGGGGAATCTGATATGACAACGCAGGTGTTACCACCTTGAATACCGGCGTTTTGGCAGGCATCCAGAACCCATGACAGCATGGGCTTAAATAACACCTCGCAGCAGACCTTTTGTTTTGAAGATTTCATGCGTTTGCCGTCACCGGCGGCTAAAATGATAGCAGAAGTCATCTTTGTCCTCCAAACGCAATAATACAATTATATTATGGCAAATAGTCCTGAAGTTTGCAACCCGTTTTTGTGTTTCTCGACTAATTGCGTAAAATTTTCGTTAAAAAGAAACAAATTATCGCTCGTCAAACAATCCAACATGTGAATGACGATGTACGCCAAGCACCATGCCAATGCTTGCCCAGGTGAGCACGACCGAGGTTCCGCCCGCTGAAAACAGTGGCAGTGTGATACCGGCAACCGGTAGCAGCGACAGGCACATGCCGATAACCCAGATGGATTGAAAGGCGATCATGCCAAAAACGCCCACGCAGATAAAACGCCCAAGCGGGTCTTTGGCACGCCGGGCATTGATTAAAATCAGTAGGCAAAGCACCGCCAATAGCAAGATAACGGCGCTACACCCCACAAAACCGCCTGCTTCACCGATAAATGAAAAGATAAAATCATTGTGCATCTCAGGGACATATTGGTGATCACCAAACAAAACACCTTTACCCCAAATCTGGCCGGAGCCGATTGCGGTAAGTCCCAGGCTTTGTTGCCAACCGGTTCCTGTGGGATCAGAAGCGGGGTTAAACACCGTCATGATGCGCCCGCGCTTGTCATTATCCAGAATAAAAAACCACGCAAACGGCGACGCAATAGCCATACCCAGCACCGAGACAGCGATATATTTTAGTTGAAGCCCAGCTGAAAACAGCATGAACGCAAAGATGAAAACAAAGACCATCGCCGTGCCGTGGTCACCTTGCCCGACGACCATCAGTGTCGGGATGGCGCCGTGCAAACAAAGTGTTAAAAGTGTTCTTGGGTTGTTAACCGAATCTCTGACCTTTTCAAGATGCAATGCAAACGAAAAGATAAAGGCCAGTTTTAAAATTTCCGAGGGTTGAATGGTCATGCCGGTAAAGGGGATTTCAAGCCAAGCTTTATCGTCAATATAGCTGTATCGCTGTTTGCCTGCGATATAGGTTAGCGCCACCGTGCCCAGTGAAACGGGCATATAAATCTTCCACAGGTTTGCCAGCGAACGATAATCAAATACAGACAGCAAACAAGCTCCTGAAAAACCGATAAGCGTCGCTAAAAGCTGCGTGGCAAGTACTCTGAGCTTGATATAGCCGGACAGGTAAATTCCCCACAACATATAAGCCGACACCATCGAGCAGACCAGGCATAGCAACAGCAAAAGACGGTCGGTTCTTTTATAAAATTGTACGCAGCTGCGCCAAAATGAATTCATATTTCCTCCGAGCTCTAGTCAGTTTATATTAATAGAGTAAATGGATGAGTGTTTATCTATAAAACGCCTGGGCGCTTGTTTTACGCTAATATAAAGGTAGAAACGCGCTTGCAAACGTATTTAGATTAATTATAGAGGAATCATTTTGCAAACACAAGCCACAGAAAGATGGAAAAATTGATGAAAGGATGGAAAAACGGCTTATAATTGTGCTATAATAACCGCAACATAGGTTTTATAGACGCTGATGTCTCATGGCGTGCCGACTTATCGGCTGCCTGTTGATAGGATAAAACCTGCTTTGGGAGGAAAGGCTGTGCCAGAAAAGTTTTTGGTACAGGACAGAGATTAATGCAGGAGATTGTTTCACATAGCCCTGAAGAGACCGAGGCGGCGGGAGAAAAACTTGCTGCTTTGCTTTGTGATGGCGATATCGTCGCCTATACCGGCGGACTTGGAATGGGCAAAACGGTGTTCACCCGTGGGCTTGCCAGGGGGCTGGGTATTACAGCCGACGTTTCGAGCCCCACGTTTTCGATCATAAACGAATATCGCGGTGTATCGCGTAGGCTTTGCCATGTGGATGCCTATCGCTTAAACAGCGCGGAGGATCTATTGGATACCGGATTTTACGACTATATTGATGCGGGGTGGATTGCGGCGGTGGAATGGAGCGAGCGGGTGTTGCCCAATGCTGCCGTCACCGTCGCTTTTATCCGCGTTGACGACCGGACACGCATCATCAGAATGGAGGGGAAGGGTCTGTGATCACACTTGCGGTTGATACTTCCTCAAAAGCCTGTTCCTGTGCGCTGATGCGTGATGGATTGCTGCTGGGGGAAAGCTATTGCAACAACGGGCTTACCCACTCATCGACCCTTATGGTTTTGGTGGAAAACACCCTTCGTACAGCAAATTTGCCATTTAAAGCGGTTGACCGGTTGGCGGTGAATGTTGGGCCAGGTTCCTATACCGGGCTTCGCATCGGACTCGCGGCGGTAAAGGGCATGGCACTGGCGCATAATACGCCTTGCGTCGGTGTTTCGACGCTGCTGTCGCTGGCTTATAATGTGTTACCGTTTGAAGGTGTTGTCTGCGCTGCGCTCGACGCGCGGGTGGGACAGGTTTTTGCCGCGCTGTTTTCAGTCAAGGAGGGCAGGGTCACCCGGCTGAGCGAGGATGGCGCGATGACGCTTGAAGCGTTGGGCGAGCGCTTGCCGGATGGCGCCATGGTATGTGGTGACGGCGCACAGCTAGTGTGCGGGCGCTTTCCAGAGAAGGGGTTGCGGCTTGCACCCGCCGCTTTGCAATATCAACGTGCCGCATCGGTGGCGCAGGCGGCAATATCGGAGGATTATCCGGTTGTTTCGGCTACCGAGCTGACGGCGGAATATCATAGAAAATCTCAGGCCGAGCGGGAACGTGAGGCTAAACAGCAATTGGAGGAAGAAAAATAATGATCTTAGCATTGGGGAGCGACCACGGTGGTTATGAGCTAAAGGAAGAAATCAAAAAGCATCTTGACGCGCGGGGCGTCGCGTATAAGGATTTTGGCTGTTACTCGACGGCTTCGGTCGATTACCCCGTGGTGGCCGCAGAGGTGGCAAGAGCCGTGGTAAGCGGCGAATATGCACGCGGGCTGCTGTTTTGCGGTACCGGCATCGGAATCTCGATGGCTGCTAATAAGGTAAAGGGCATTCGAGCCGCCTGCTGCTCTGACTATTTTTCTGCTAAATACACTCGGCTGCACAACGATGCCAACATTTTGTGTATGGGCGGCCGTATTGTGGGTACAGGACTGGCCATTGAGCTGGTGGATGTTTTTCTGGATACCGAATTCGAGGGCGGAGAGCGGCATCAGCGTCGAGTGGATCTGATCTCCCAAATTGAATCGGAAGAGAAGTAGCTCATGACACCGATTGCAATCTTGGCATTTTTGGTTACTTGCGTTGCGGGGGCTGTTGTCCAGACCACCACTGGCTTTGGCTTTGGTATTCTCTGCATGGCAATTTACCCCTATATTTTGCCAAGTTATCTACAGGCAACGGCAGTTAGTTCAATCTGCGCCGCTACCATGTCGAGCATGGTGGCGATTCGATGCAGAAAGCACATTAACTTTAAAATAATACTTCCGCTGTTTATAGGTTATAGTATCGCTTCGGTTTGGAGCATACGCTACGCTAAAACACAGTCCGAGGGGCTAATGGTGAAGCTTCTGGGCGTTGTACTAATTTTAGTTAGCATCTATTTTATATTTTTTAGCGGTAAAGTTCGTATCAAGCCTACCTTTATAAATGGGGTTGCGGCGGGGCTGATTGGCGGCGTGGGTTCCGGTATGTTCAGTATTGGTGGTCCCCCGGTTGTCATCTACCTAATGTCCGCTATTTCGGATAAAGATGAATACCGGGCTTGTTCGCTCACCTATTTTGCCATTGGCAGCTGGTATGTTTCCGCCGCGCGCTGGCTCAACGGTGTTTTTGATGCCCAAACGGTTTATCTATGGCTAATGGCCATTGCTGCACTCTTTGTGGGAACCTATATCGGCAATCTCATCTTTGACCGCATCAATGCGGTGACATTAAAGCGTCTGGTTTATTGCTTTATGGCAGTTTCGGGCGTGACCATGTTGTTTTAACATAGGTACCTATTATATATAGTAGTGTGCCGTCACACAATAATTATCATACAGGAGGGCCTAAAAATGTTAACACCTATTATTACCGACCACCCCCTCATCCAGCATAAAGTCACTCTGATCCGTGACAAGAACACCCCCTGCAAGGAATTCCGCGAGCTGATCAGCGAGATCTCGATGCTCATGTGCTATGAGGCAACCCGCGATCTGCCATTAAAAGAGATTGAAATCGAAACACCCATGACCGTGACCAAGTCCAAGGTCATTTCGGGCAGAAAACTTGCCTTTGTACCGATTCTGCGCGCGGGCCTCGGTATGAGTGATGGTATGCTGGCGCTGGTTCCGGCAGCTAAGGTAGGCCATATCGGTATGTACCGCGATCCCGAGACCCATATTCCCCATGAGTATTACTGCAAGCTGCCCGCTGACATTGAAGAGCGTGACGTCATTTTACTGGACCCTATGCTGGCCACCGGCGGTTCTGCGATAGACGCCGTGCACGCCGTGAAGAAGCGCAATCCTCGCAGCATCAAGTTTGTTTGTATCATTGCCGCGCCCGAGGGCATTGAGGCACTGACCACCGCGCACCCCGACGTACAGATTTACGCCGCGGCTCGCGATGAACGTTTAAATGAAAATAAGTATATTCTCCCCGGTCTCGGCGACGCTGGTGACCGCATCTTTGGCACAAAGTAAAACCCGGTTCGATCATAAGCGAGCCGACACCAATTCAAGGAGGAAAGTGCATGAGTATGTTTGACAAAAAGACTGTTGAGGATATTGATGTTTCTCAGAAAAAGGTTCTTGTTCGCTGTGATTTCAACGTGCCGTTGGCGGAGGGGGAAATCACCGACGACAAGCGTATTGTCGCGTCACTGCCAACCATAAAATATCTGTTGTCAAAGGGCGCGGCGGTTATTCTTTGTTCGCATCTGGGCCGTCCGAAAAACGGTCCGGAAGAAAAATACTCTATGAAACCGGTCGCCAAACGGCTTGAAGAGCTGCTGGGTCAACCCGTGGGACTTGCCGCCGACGTTGTTGGAGAAGATGCGCAGACAAAAGCCAAGGCACTTAAAAGCGGCGAAGTTCTAATGCTTGAAAACGTTCGTTTTGAAAAGGGCGAGACAAAAAACGATCCAGCGCTTTCTGCCAATTTTGCTGCGTTGGCCGACATCTTTGTCAACGACGCGTTCGGTACTGCGCACCGCGCCCATTGCTCTACGGCGGGTGTCGCCGAGCATCTGCCAGCGGTCAGTGGATATCTCATTGGCAAAGAACTGGCCGTGATGGGCAGGGCACTGACCAACCCTGAGCGCCCGTTTGTCGCGATCTTGGGCGGTGCCAAGGTCTCGGACAAAATCGGTGTAATCGAAAGCCTGTTGGACAAGGCTGATAGCATTATCATCGGTGGTGGCATGGCCTATACCTTCTTTGCGGCACAGGGGCGCGAAATTGGCACCTCCATCTGCGAACAAGAGAAAATTGATATTGCCCGCCAGCTTCTCCAAAAGGCTGAGCAGAAGGGCGTGGCGCTTCTTCTGCCTGAGGACAACGTTGTAGCCGATAAATTTGCCGAGGACGCGGCGACTCAGACTGTTTCTTCCACTGCTATTCCTGCGGGCTGGATGGGCATGGATATTGGTCCTAAGACGATGGCGCGTTATGCGCATGTCATTAAAAAAGCCAAGACTGTTGTATGGAACGGGCCGATGGGTGTGTTTGAGATGCCCAAATTTGCCGAAGGCACCCGCGCTGTGGCGCAGGCGATGGCCGATTCCAACGCCGTGACCATCATCGGCGGTGGCGATTCTGCTGCGGCAGCGGCGCAGCTCGGGTTTGAGGATAAAATGACGCATATTTCCACCGGCGGCGGTGCTTCGCTTGAGTTCCTTGAAGGGCTTGAGTTGCCTGGCATTGCTTGCCTTAACGACCGCTAGGTCAAAGGAGGGGACAGCTGTGGAGGACATGAAAAGAACGCCGATTATTGCCGGAAATTGGAAGATGAACCTACTGCGTACACAGGCGATCACGCTGATTGAGGCGCTAAAACCGCTGGTGGCCAACGCCACTTGCGAAGTGGTGACCTGTGTACCGTTCACAGATATCGACTGTGTGGCCGCGGCGGTAAAGGGCAGCCCCATTCATGTGGGTGCGCAAAACTGCCACTGGGCCGAAAGCGGCGCTTTTACGGGCGAAATCTCTGCAAACATGCTTGCAGAGCTTGGTGTACGCTATGTTGTTTTGGGGCATTCTGAGCGGCGGCAGTATTTTGGTGAGACCGACGAGACGGTGAACGCGCGGCTTAAAGCTGTTTTGGACGCTGGCCTGCGTGCCATTGTATGCGTGGGCGAGTCGCTTTCACAGCGCGAAGCCGACCAGACGATGGTGGTTATTGACCGGCAGATTGAAGGCGCATTTAGCGCTATAACAGAAGCGCAATTACAGAACATTGTCATTGCTTATGAGCCGATCTGGGCGATAGGCACCGGCAAAACTGCCACCGCAGAACAAGCACAAGCTGTCTGTGGTGCCATCCGTCAGAAGATTGAAGCGTTGTACGGGCAGGATGCCGCCAAGTCGCTGCGTATTCAGTACGGCGGCTCAATGAACGCCAAAAATGCCGCCGAGCTTCTTAGTCAACCAGACATTGACGGCGGGCTGATTGGGGGCGCTTCACTAAAGGCGGCAGACTTTAATGAGATTGTCAGAGCTGCTTCAAATATGATGTAATGAATTACTGCGGCGCAATTTTGGCGTCGCAGTAGTACTAAGAGGTAAAAAAATTGAAAAAACCGATTATGTTGATGATTCTAGACGGCTATGGCCTACGCAATGAGACGAAGGGCAATGCGATTTATGCCGCCAAAAAACCAAATATCGACCGACTTATGCAGCGATGGCCCTGCACAACGCTGGGGGCGTCGGGGCTGAATGTCGGTCTGCCCGATGGGCAGATGGGTAACTCAGAGGTTGGGCATACCAACATCGGCGCCGGACGGGTGGTCTATCAAGAACTTACAAGAATCTCAAAGTCAATTATCGATGGTGAGTTCGAAAACAATCCTGTTTTGAACGCGGCCATAGATGCACTAGGCAACGACGGAACACTCCATCTGATGGGACTGCTTTCTGACGGTGGTGTACATAGTCATTACACCCATTTGTACGCGCTGCTTGCGTTGGCAAAGCGCCGCGGGCTTAAAAAGGTCGCCGTACACAGCTTTTTGGACGGCCGTGATACGGACCCCAAGAGCGGTGCGGGTTATCTGCGCGATTTGCAGGCGGAACTGGCACGCGTCGGGGTTGGCTACTGTGCCTCGGTTGTTGGACGTTATTACGCGATGGACCGCGATAAGCGTTGGGATCGTGTGCAGCAGGCCTATAATGTGGTGGCCCATGGCATTGGTACATCTTTTACCGATGCGGTGGAAGCTGTTGAGTCCAGCTATGCACAAGGCGTAACAGATGAGTTTGTCAAGCCGATGGTGACCGACGGCTATTCCGGTGTCAAGGACGGCGACGCCGTTATTTTCTATAACTTCAGGCCTGACCGCGCGAGAGAACTTTCTCGTGCAATGCTCGACGATTCTTTTGACGGCTTTGAGCGGGTGCGCCCAAAGCTGGCGGCCTATGTCTGCATGACCAGCTATGATGTCACGATGCCCAACTGCACGGTGGCTTTTGCCCCGCAGAGCCTTGACAAGACGCTGGGCGAGGTGGTGGAGGAAGCGGGTTTGCGCCAACTGAGAATTGCCGAAACTGAAAAATATGCGCATGTTACCTTTTTCTTTAATGGTGGCGTCGAAGCGCCGTTCCCCCACGAAGATCGTATTCTTGTAGACTCACCCAAGGTGGCTACATATGATCTACAGCCCGAAATGAGCGCCTATATCGTAACCGACAAGCTGCTTGAGGCGATTGAAAAAAACGATTATGGTCTGATTATCCTCAATTTTGCCAACTGTGATATGGTCGGGCATACCGGCGTGTTCCAAGCCGCAGTGAAGGCGGTTGAGACGGTTGACGCCTGTATTGGGAAAATTACCGATAAAATTCTGGCCCTCGGCGGGGCTGTACTTATAACAGCTGACCACGGTAACGCTGACGAGATGGAAAATGCCGATGGTAGTCCTATGACAGCGCATACCACAAATTTGGTGCCGGTTATCGCGGCAGGATGTAGCCAAGAAATGCGTGAAGGTGGCGCTCTGTGTGACTTAGCACCCACATTGCTTTCGCTACTAGGTATTCCCCAGCCGGAGGAGATGACCGGGAAGTCTCTGTTCATGTGATATAGAAATGGATATTTTTATTGCGAACAGGATAAAATTGTAGTATGATAGCAGTATTAAGCTGAAATATGATTCGGTTGTTTTATTTAATTAGGAGGATGTTTGATGAAGAAGCTCTCTTACCTGATTGCTTTATTTGCATTATTGGCAGCCATGATTGGGCTGATTATTGCCGCGGTTAGCTTTTTTGACCGCAAACGCAAGCTGATTGGTGAAGATGAGTACGAAGACGAGCTGTATGGCGGTCAAGAGTACTATTCTGAGGATCTTTCTTTTGAGTCTCAGCCGGCTACTGCCGAAAAGACACCAGAAGCGGAATAACCTCCGCGGATAGTCTTTAAAGAGGGTCTGTTTTGTATTTAAGATTTGCCACAGGGAAATGCCCTGTGGCTTTTCTTATAACTGCAGATGACTTCAGCAAAGAGCAAGCGGCAGC